>CAJWPN010000115.1:0-2099 GCA_913045345.1 uncultured Gemmatimonadales bacterium | reverse complement strand
TCATCTGAGATCACCACCTCAACCATAGAATCTTGGGTCAATGCCATAGAAACATTTATTGAGCCCCCGCTATCGGTATGCCGAATAGAATTCTCGAGCAAGTTTCTAAAGACATGAAATAGCCCCTCGCGATCACCCATGACACTGAAGTCCCCCAAGATATCGAAGGCAATCCCGTCCTTGTCTTCGATATCTCTTACTACCTGCCATGCCTCTTCTGCTACCTCCTTCGTATCCACTGACTCTCGGCGGCCAGCCCATCCACCTGATTCCAACTTAGATAGATCTAGAAGGTCCTCTACCAAGTGCTCCAGTCGGAGCGAGTTCTTACGAATCGAGGTAAGAAACTCCAATGTGAGCTTCTCTGGCAGGTCATCATCAAGCAGTGTCTCCGCATAACCCCGAATCGAGGTGAGGGGTGTTTTCAATTCATGTGATGCGTTTGCTACAAAGTCACGTCTTACTTGTTCAAGCCGGCGAATTTCACTGATATCTAACAACGTTGTGACGGTACCCCCTGGATCCAAGGCCCGGGATGAGACCAGTAAGTGTCGCCCATTGACCTCAACCTCATCTGAATTGCCTGGCCTGATTACGGAGTCCTCCATTATAGAACGCAGTTTATTGTCTCCAATCACAGAGCTGATTGGAGACAAATCTGGTATATCTGGTAACTCGAGAAGCGCACGGGCACTCCGGTTCATACGGACTACCCTGGCATCTTCACTAAGTGCAATAACACCTTCCGCCATGCAATCAATGAGTGTCTGTGTTTCTTCACGCTGATGTCCTAACTCCGTAAACCGAGACTGAAGTTCAGTAGTGAGTGCATTGAACGCGTCAGCAACATCTTGAAGCTCCGTGACCTTCGCATCCGGAACTCTCACCGAGTAATCCCCTTCACTGAACTGCCTTGCCCGCTTTGCCAAGAGTACCAGTGGGCTCGTTAGGGCAATACTGATCATATAAGCTGCCGCGAGAGCAACGAGCACGGCCAATAGACCAGCCAAGCCAACTCTGAGTCCACTGCTTACTAGCAGCACAATCAGGACTACGAAAAGCCCTATGACTCCCAAAAAAGCGGCAAAGAGAGGACGTTGGATCCTTATGCGCATACGGGCTACAGCCTTATGGGTGCGGCACCCTCGAGTGCACTCTTGGGTTGGGCGTCAAATACAATGGAGAATAAACCTGAATTTCTAGTAATACCGATCAAGAAAACTATTCCAGATCCTTCTTTAGGCGATAACCAAATCCCCGCACAGTCTGAATGGAATCGCCAGCTTCACCGAGCTTAGCTCGTAGGCGCTGCACATGCATATCGACCGTCCGTGTTTCAAGTCGATCCGACACATCAGCCTCGACATCCCAAGCTTTTTCCAAAAGCTGCCTTCTACTTAGTGTGCGCTCACGGGACTCTAGGAATTCATGGAGCAGTCTGAACTCTGTCGGTGTCAGAGATATATCTTCGCCGGAAACTGAGACCTGCATCGCGCTCACATCCATATGAATGGGGCCCACTCGGAGAACTTGAGATGCCGAGGATACTCGTCCGGGTTCCCGTGCACGTCTCAAGATAGCCTGGACCCGGAGCACCAGTTCTCGCGGACTGAATGGTTTAGTTAAGTAATCGTCAGCGCCTAACTCCAAACCTGCGATACGCTCCTCTTGTGCCTTCTTCGCCGTCAATACTAAGACGGGGACTCCCTGAGTTTCTGGGTCATCCTTCAAGCGGCCTAAAACTTCGTCACCACTAATACCAGGAAGCATGCGGTCCAGAACAATGAGGTCCGGGATATCTCGTGCAACCGCCCTAAGGGCTTCGACTCCATTCAAAGTAGTTTCAACCCTGAAGCCCGCACGTGTCAGTTGGTAGCCGATGAGAGCAGCAATATCAGGTTCGTCCTCTACGACTAGAATTCTTTGACCCCGGGAAGCAACCTCGGAACCGAGTTCCCTAACATCTTTGACGAGCCTTTTCATTTAGCTGTTAAGTAACTTTCCCCCGATAAGCAGCTGATAGCTGTATCTTGGGCTTAAGTGCCACGGCAGAGATCCTCAAGTTCCTCTTCTGTAAGAGTGTGGTCCGTCTTCTTGGA
>CAJWPN010000114.1:0-2436 GCA_913045345.1 uncultured Gemmatimonadales bacterium | reverse complement strand
AGCCGCCGATAGAGGCCGGCCTTAGCCATCAAAGTTCCATGGTCACCTTGTTCTATAATTTCGCCCTTATCCATCACTAGGATCTTGTTAGCATGTAAAATTGTGGAAGGCCGATGTGCAATGACGAAGACAGTGCGCCCCAGCATTAAGTGCCTCGTCGCTTCTCGGATGACGCGCTCTGCCGCGGGATCCACAGAACTCATTGCCTCATCAAGGACTAGGATAGGACGGTCCATCAAGAGTGCTCGGGCGATCGCTATCCGCTGTCTTTCACCACCCGAGAGCCCCACTCCTCTCTCTCCAACAATGGTGTCGTATCCCCCTGGCATTTCCGAGATAAATCCATGCGCATTAGCAGCGGTCGCAGCCGCAACAATATCAGAATGACTAGCTCCCGGACGACCATAGGCAATATTCGAACTCACTGTATCATGGAAGAGCACAGTATCCTGAGACACAATCGCAAATAGGGATCTCAGGTCTTCAATTCTCAACTGCCGGATGTCCAAACCATCAAGCATGATGCACCCGGCATCCACATCGAAGAAGCGACCAAGAAGGTCTACGATAGTGCTCTTTCCTGCACCGCTCGGGCCCACTAAAGCGATAACGTCACCATGACTTGCCTGGAAGGATATACCCCGCAACACAGGCTCACCTCTACGATATGTGAAAGATACATCTTCGAAGGTGATATCAGACTCAAATCCCCTAACAGGGAGAGCACCGGATGCATCAGAAACCTCATGGGGGATATCAAGAAAATCGAAGATACGCTCGGCAGCTACGAGCCCTGGCTGAGCAATAGCTGGAAACTTTGCCACATTTTTTACAGGTGAATACAGCTTAACCGAGAGGCCAATAAAACCGACGAATTCAGGACCAGTTACCTCTCCGGCCACAACGAGCCTGGCTCCAAACCAAAGAATGACAACCGTACCAGCTGCTGCTAGTAGTTCAGTAAGTGGTAGAGCAAGCGCACGGACGAACTCAGCACGCATGAACCGACGAAAATACTCGCCCGTAAGAGCACTAAACCTCTCCCTTTCACGATTCTCAGAAGAGGAAGATTTCACGAGGCGGATCCCTGAGAACGTTTCTTGAATGTGAGCAGTAATGTCACCTCCAAGATCCAAGACACTGTGATCAAGTTTCCGAAGTACACCTACCAGTGGCCCCCAAAAAATCATGGCAAGGGGCACTACCACAAAAGCAGCCAAAGTTAGTTTCCAAGAAATTAGGAGCATCGCTATGACTGCGACTGAGAACTCGAGACCAGCCGAAAGCACTTTAAATAATTCGGTCGTTACCAGTCTTCGAAATTGTTCGACCTCAGTGGTCAAGCGACTCACCACTTGTCCCAATCGAGTACGACTAAAAAAGGATAAATCAAGGTTCACAAGGTGACCGTAAATCTGGTTTCTAAGGTCCCAACTCACCCCCTGTTCCACCCGTGCTAGAAAGTAGGTTCGAGAAAAGTGAAAGATATTTTTTATTAGAAACACTAGGATGATGAGTGCTATGATCCTGCCAATCGCCACTAGCGGATCCCCTGCAACGTCGACCCATTGGTAAACTGTAGCCTCAAGAAGGCGGTCCATACCGGTTGCACTAGCAAACCCGGGGGCACCTGAGCTCGAGAAAAGTGTCTCTACAAATGGAATGAGCAGTACGTAGACCCAGGCGTCTAAGACTGCAAACAGAAAAGCAGAGACTGATGCCAAGACCAAGAAGGCTCCGTGTGGAGTCATGAGCGGCACAATCCGAGGAACTGGGGAATTACTCCTCAGATAATCCTCCCCTTGCCTCATTGGTTTAGCAGTGGATGACTGATAAGTAAGCCAGATCAGAGCTACACTTACCCATCGGATCCAGTACGACTGGGCTGTCCGTGAAGAACGATATCAATGCGCCTCACCAATTCGTCTCGAGCTTTCCGGAAAGCATCGAGCGTCTTCTTTTCATCCGGTATCCCGGTTGCTGGATCAGGGAGAGCCCAATGAAGGCGGGGAACATCTTCGAGCCAAACCGGACAGACCTCTTCCGCACAAAGCGTTATGACTGCATCTACCGGTCTCTCAACTTCGTCAAATCCCATGGAAACCTGTCTTGAAATATCGATCCCGATCTCGTGGAGTACCGCAACTGCCTCCGGGCGCACTGAAGACGGATTGGAACCTGCCGATGAGAATCTTACCCAAGTCGGTGCGATACTCCTCGCAATACCCTCTGCGATTTGGCTACGAGCAGAATTGGCAACGCAAAGAAACAGGATATGCCCAGGTTTGTAGGAGAAGATCTCCTCGGCTTCCTCCACCCAAGTTTTCGTCATCTAGTCAACCGATAAGTGAACCATGATGCTACCGGCTTGCCATCCCGAGTTGCCGGACTGAAAAGCCACTTCGCAGACTGTTGGATAAGCCTTTGGTTAAAATC
>CAJWPN010000113.1:0-2531 GCA_913045345.1 uncultured Gemmatimonadales bacterium | reverse complement strand
TGCACCTTTGAATCCTTCACTCTTAAGTGTGCGCATCCTGGATTTACTGACCTGGAACGCTGCGGTTTGTGCTGCGGTGAGTATAGCGGACAGAAGTAGGCAAAGCCCGAGTAACGAGAGTATGATGGCACCCGTCATCGGATGCTGTCCCAATTGGGTCTTCGTTTGGTACTCGGAGGGTGGTCGCCACCCCCGTTACTTCGATCTAACTCCAATCCCGACTCTCCTCGAGAAGTTCATGAATCACCCCACGGGTTGTACGTCCGTCCGCCTCTGCTTGGAAATTCAGGACCAAACGGTGGGCTAGCACGGCTGGGGCTACCGCTCGTATGTCGTCCAAAGAAGGCATAGGTGACCCACGAGATGCTGCACGTGCCTTAGCACCGAGCACCAGGAACTGTGAAGCGCGCGGCCCGGCACCCCAAGAGACGTATTTTTGACTTACATCTAATGCTTCCGGTCCGGGTCGGGTTGAACGCGCTAGTTTAACTGCGAACGAAACTAGGGAAGGTGGGGCAGGCACTCGTCGAACAAGTTGCTGCAATTCAATGAGATCCGAAGCTGAAACAATCGGATTGACTTCCGCTTCCTCTTCACCTGTGGTTCTGGTTGCGACTTCTTCCTCTTCATCCCGAGAGGGGTAGTAGATCGGAAGCTCAAGCATAAAGCGATCTAGTTGGGCCTCCGGGAGGGGATAGGTTCCCTCCTGCTCGATCGGGTTTTGTGTTGCGAGCACGAAAAAAGGCTTACCCAGAGAGTATGTGTCGCCCGCAGCAGTTACTGCCCGTTCCTGCATGGCCTCTAACAGAGCTGCTTGGGTTTTAGGTGGAGTGCGGTTGATCTCATCAGCCAGGACCACATTCGCAAATATCGGGCCCTTTACAAACCGAAAGATCCGACGACCTGTAGTCCGGTCCTCTTCGATCACTTCTGTACCAGTGATGTCAGTGGGCATTAGGTCAGGAGTGAACTGTATTCGGCTGAAATCCAGGTCAAGTGACTGAGCGACTGTTTGAACCAGGAGTGTCTTCGCCAACCCAGGGACACCGACTAATAAGGCATGTCCATTAGCCAATAGCGCTGTGAGCAGCTCGTCAATTACTTCATCTTGGCCGACGATCCGCTTGGCAACCTCCCGTCTCATCGCTTCTGAGACCTCGACAACGCGCTCCAGTAACTCAAGGTCGTCGAGTTGTACGGTCGCGCTTTGTTCAGTTGTGGACATCTTTCTCCCTGATACCAAGCCAATGGATAGCAGATCCTACCCCATATAGAAGGATTGTACAATCCAGTGAGCTTGGGAAACTGCGCCGAAGATAGACTAGTGTTTTTCTAGGCGTCAAGCAGAGCGAACTACACATATGATCGAGTAAGAGAAGCGGCTTGCTCTTTTTTTCACAAGCGGTAAATTATGCCGGCTCCTGATAGGCTATGTACCCTATTTTGAGGTCGCTCCCGCTACCTATGAGGGCGCAGGACCGTGCGAGAAGACGAACAGGGGGAAGGTTCCCGAGAGCTCTTGCGAGCTTCGGGTCAGCACCTTGGACACGGTCTGAAATGGACGTTGTCAGTTTTGTTGTTCATGCTCATTGGTGCTTGGGTGGACTCTAAGGTGGGCACATCACCATTCGTCATGATTCTGGGCGCTTTTATCGGAGCCGGTGCAGGTGGCTACAGCCTCTACTACCACATCGTGATTGAACCTAGGAATAGAGAGAACGGAGTCCGGTGAGTAACGTGACCAAATATGCGTTCACGGGCCTCTTAGGCGTGGCGCTAATCACGCTAGTTCTTATGCCGTTCCTTGATCCTGCGGGTCGCAGGGGGCTTGTGATTGCTGCCCTTATCGCACTACCGATCCAGATTATAGCCTTTTCCGCGATGCTCAGTTTTCGCTCCGACTGGAATCGATTCCTAGCTGTATGGGTGGGTGGTACCCTGCTCAGGATGGTCGTCATAGGGCTTGCAGCTTTTGTCGCCATTCGCCTCGATTTGGAAGGGTTGGCTCCGATGCTACTGGCACTTGCTGGATTCTTCTTTGGACTTCTCCTGATCGAACCAATTTATTTAAGGTCTGAGAATGCAGAGACCCTATAGATGAAATTCCTCTCTCTCTTCACCGCCTTACAGGAGTCCGCTCAAGCTCACTCCAGTGAAGGAACTCCAGATCTCCAGTATATGCTTCTGCACCATCTCTTGGATGGCAGTGAGCTCGAGTTTGAAATCTTGGGGCGCGGTTTTGTATTTCACCTTCCGCATTTTGAACCGCTACATGTTGGTGGGCTCACAATTGATTTATCCCCAACAAAACACGTGGTATTCATGTTCCTGGCCGCCCTTCTTTGTCTTGTGATTTTCATCCCAATCGGGCGCGCAATGCGTGACAAATATACTGATCGTGCACCCAGTGGCCTCGCCAATGCGATGGAGGCCCTGGTCATTTACTTCCGTGATGAAGTGGTGCGTCGAAACATTGGACACGGCGCAGACGCTTATACCGGATATATCCTGACTCTTTTCTTCTTCATTCT
>CAJWPN010000112.1:0-2567 GCA_913045345.1 uncultured Gemmatimonadales bacterium | reverse complement strand
GGCACCGGATGGACGCTCATTTGCCTATACTGCTCGCACTGATGGTGAATGGGAGCTGCTTCTTGATAAGATATGGGTGATGGACCCTGATGGAGGCGGCCGGCGCATTGTCTCAGGGGCATTTGATGGAAATATCGGGAATTTTGTGTGGGCCCCCGATGCCTCTGCAATCCTGTTTAGTGGTCTGCACGGCACGAATAATAATCTCTATCGAATCAACTTAGGCTCAAACTCAGTTGAACAGATTACTTCATCCGTTGGGTCTCTGGCACCTTCTTCATTCTCCAGAGATCGTGCGAAGATGGCCTACGTATTTCAGGATTTTGATACTCCCGCGGACATCTGGGTTGGACTAACGGATGGAACGGACGCAGTTCGGTTAACCGATGCGAATCCGACGATCACTGAGGAGATTGTATTAGGTCAGGGTGAGGTCATCCGTTGGGAGAGCAGGGACGGGACTGAGATCGAGGGAATCTTGATGCTGCCCGCCGAATACCAGTCTGGCCCGCTCCCTTTGCTACTTCACATTCACGGGGGTCCTGCTGGTGTTTTCCGGAACTCCTTTTCGGCAGCAAACCACGTTTGGGCCGGGCTTGGATATGCCCAACTATTCCCTAATGTGCGGGGGAGTTCCGGTTACAACGATGATCTGCTTAGAGGTAATCTTTATGATATCGGAAGCGGGGATTACGAAGATCTCATAGCTGGTGTCGATGAGTTGATAAGTCGTGGGATAGCAGATCCCGACAAGTTAGGTCTACGTGGCTGGAGCTATGGTGGCATCCTTGGTGGCTGGACTATCACCCAGACAGATCGATTCAAGGGGGCATCCGTAGGTGCTATGGTGTCAGACTGGACATCTGAATATGGCCCCGGGTTCAACCACGACGTGCGACTGTGGTACATAGGGGGTACTCCATGGGATAATCCGGACGAATGGAGAGAACGTTCTGCACTGACGCATGTTGCTAATGTGACCACACCGACGCTTATCCTGCACGGCATTAATGATAGAACCGATACTGAACCCCAGAGTATGATGTTCTTCCAAGCACTGAAGGATCAAGGCAAGATTACGCGCTACATCCGCTTTCCACGTGAGCCTCACGGGTTCCGAGAGCCGCGTCATCAGCGTACTCGAGATGTGGAAGAGATCCGGTGGATCCAGAAGCACGTGAGGAATATCGAGTGGACGCCTTGGGAGCGACCTGAAAAGGATGAGGAGAAGGTGGTGTCATGATCGGATTGATATGATGTCCGGAACGGATTCGACTACTCTCGGGGGTGGCTGCTTTTGGTGTCTAGAGGCCGTTTTCGAAATGGTCCCAGGCGTAACTGGTGTTAAATCGGGATACACTGGTGGAAGCGTAGTTAACCCTAGTTACAATCAGGTTTGTGGTGGTTCTACTGGACACGCTGAAGTCGTCCAAATCGACTTCGATCGGGGGGTTGTCACATTTCAGGAGCTTCTTGAAATTTTCTTTGTCGTTCATGATCCAACAACGCTGAACAGACAAGGAAATGATGTTGGTACCCAGTACCGTTCAGCGATATTCCACCATACTGATGGTCAGCGAGAAACCGCATTGGATCTTATCAGAGGGCTCGATAGAGACGGGCTATGGGTTGATCCGATCATCACTGAGGTAGCACCTCTTGAAGCCTTCTATCCGGCGGAAGGATATCATGATCGGTACTTTGAGAGAAATGGCGAACAGCCGTATTGTCAGGTTGTAATTGCGCCGAAAATTGCGAAATTTCGGGAGCGTTTCATGAAGGACGGTTCTTCGCCTACCTAAATTTCTGAGACAGGGTGGGCTGAAATGTGTCCGGATTCCTGCTGTTTGTGGGAGGACTAACTCCCATATTCCTCGAATGGTCCTGTAACAAGCGGAACTTCGTGGATTGTTGTGGTATAAGGCAGGCTGAAACACAAAACTCAACTGATCAATCCAGGGAGATTGTACGAATGCCGAAACCTGAAGTTGCCCTCGTAAAAAAGTGGAGAGACTTAGCTGAAAAGGGCTATTTATACGCTGAAATTGCTAGACTATATCCTGGTTTTTCGGTAGACCAGGTCCGCCACTACTGCTTGGGTCACACCGGCCGAAAGATACCGGGACCACTCCAGAAGGTGGATCGTTGGTTAGGTTCGAACGTTTGGTTGAGAGGAGAGAGTTCTCCCCACGCAGAACTGAGCGAGGAGTCAGCTAGGCAGGTCTTGGACGATTGGGATGAGGAAGCTGATCGTTGGAAAATGTCCGGAGCCGATTGGGCCAAAGAACTCAATGTATCAGCGAGCACGATCTATATGCTGAGGCGGGGTGAGACATGGAGACACCTCGGTCATCCTAATAGTGGCCGCAAGTCAAGGAGGTCTCGGAGGAGAAGAAGGCGCTCGGCCTAGATATTAGGAGTGCTTCGTAGGTGTGGACAACTTCAGGGGGCACTTTTAGAGTATCAAACCTTCTTCAGGAAAGCTTGCTCGCATTCTTTCTTGGGTTGGTTAAAAAAAACTGACTTTGGTTACTCGCTCGACCACCCATAGGGGTCTATCGTGCCAG
>CAJWPN010000111.1:0-2697 GCA_913045345.1 uncultured Gemmatimonadales bacterium | reverse complement strand
TAGCTGGCCCCACCCATTGAGGGTGGGGCCGCTTTGCTTAGACCTCTGGGTCATGTCCAAAATCATACTTTTCTATTCTGAGAGAAATTACTGTGTACATCTGTGATGAGTTGTGCCGGTTGCGGTAACTGAGAACGAGGATCCGACTCATGAACGAAATAGATAAATTCGCTAGAAATCTTCTAGATACAGAAGCGGTTACATCTTTTTCACGTAGTGGATTCCTGAAAACCAGCGCCGCAGTAGCAACTGGTATGCTCTACGGGTGCGGAAAAGGGGCCGAAGACGGCATAAGGCAAGGAACTAGCCAAGTAAGACTCGCTCCTCCTACAGGTGTCGGAGATGAGGCTTGGGCAGACATCCGAGCTCAGTTCCTCTTAGATCCTGGAATTGCGTACATGAACAATGCAAGCCTCGGCATGCCTCCCTCCCAAATCGTCGAGTCCGTGCATGCCGGATACGAAGCAATCTCTAAAGAGCCGCTACACGGGAAGCACGCTCTTCAGACTACAATCACCGAAAAGGTTCATCCCGGGCTAGCGACACTGTTCGGAGTAACATCCGGCGAAATCTCTCTGACTAGAAATGCCACCGAGGCACTGCACCTACAGAGTGTCGGGCTTGATTTAGCACCCGGAGACGAAGTCCTGGTTACAACCCAAGAGCATCCAGCCGGAATACGTCCCTGGATGTTGAGAGAAGCCCGTGAAGGCATCCGTATCACCGAAGTCTTTATCCCCAGTCCCTTCCAAACTGATATGGAAGTGGTCGGCCTGATTGAGTCTGCAATCACTGACCGCACAAAAGCGATCTCGTTTTGCCATGTAACACGGGGCGGGCACCTCTATCCGGTCAAGAAACTAGCGTCCATAGCCCATGAACGAGGACTCTCATGCCTCGTCGACGGCGCTCAGGCCGTTGGACAATTTCCTATTGATCTTGTCGACCTTGGCTGTGATGCATACTCCGCAAGCCTTCACAAATGGTTACTTGGACCAGCAGGTACAGGGTTCCTCTATATACGAGAAGGCGCCCGTAATCGAATCAAGACAACCTTCGCACCTGACGCTACTCCGGATACCCCCGCATTCGACCCACCTGGGACAGCTGACTTTCCTTTGAGAGCGGCGCTCATAACCATGCTAGACTTTGTGAACGCTATCGGCCTGGAACGTATAGATGAGCGCTGTCGCTACTTATCAAACTACCTAAAGAGCCAACTTTCTGAGTTAGCACCGGTAACAATTCTAAGCGGTCCTCGTGAAACATCATGCCCTGGCTCAACAATCTTTGAATTTTCGGGGCTTGATGCGATTGCGTCAGTTCCCATGATGGAACAACGGGGCCGAGTACACATTGATGAGCATCAACGTGACGGCCACAACGCGATCCGAGTCTCAACACATTTCTATAATACCAGGGCCGAAATCGACCGTTTGGTGGACGTGCTGAGATCTGTAGCATGAGGACCAAATAAAATTGGCAATGAAACATAAATATTGCGCGATTGGCGAGGAAACAACGACTTTTAGCATTCAGTTTATTGAGGATTGAGAAGTGGAATCAGACCGTTCCGGCCAGATTCTCACATCTGATCTACAAACGAGGAATAAGATTATGCGTCACCAGCGATTCGCCGGCTCACTTCTGATTGGAGTCTCGGTAGGCCTACTCGCTTGCGGTGGGGATGCTGAAACCCAGGCTGCTCCAGAAGAAATGCAAGTCGCCGATTTGACTATGGACGAGTGCTGGCTCAGGCCGGAAACTTCGCAAGAAGATGCCCAAGCCCGTGTCAGCCCCCGATCCGTAACTCCTGTTACCTTCGAAAATGGCCAAGGGGTACTCTGTTATGGGGCACCGTCAGCGAGAGGTCGAGAGATCATGGGTGAGCTAGTCCCATTTGGCTCAGCTTGGCGAGTCGGTGCAGACGAAGCGACTGCACTACACCTCACCGGACCCGCTTCCATTGGAGGCGTTGCTCTTGAAGCTGGCGCGTACTCAATTTACGCCGAGCCAGGTGCAGAAGAGTGGACATTCTTCGTGAACCCAAGCTATGAGCGCTGGGGCATCCCGATCAGACCTGAGGTCCGAGAAACTGAAATTGGCAGTTTCACGGTTACACCTGAGGTGATGGACGAAATGGTCGAAACGATGCAATTCCGCTATGAGCCGAATGATGAAAACACGATGGGAGATATCGTATTGGAGTGGGAGAATACGCGTGTGAGCTTCCACCTGCATCCGGGTGGCTGAGCCACAATATCCGGAGTAACAGAAGAGCACTGCCTCTTTAGTGGAAAAACAGAGCCCTCAGCCCTCCGGGGGCTGAGGGCTCTGCCTGTTTCCTCTCTCCTAATCGCTTCCTGCTCGTTTCAGCAATCTACCTGGTCTTGAGTCCATCATCTGACCATCATCGATGACCAGAGTGCCATTAACAAACAGATAATCGACGCCCAAAGCATATTGCATTGCGTCAGCTCCGAAATCTGCATCATCCCTCAGCTCTTCTTCATCAAATACCACGAGATCCGCAATCATACCAGGAGCCACAATTCCACGACTATAGAGTCCAAGCCGTTGCGCGGCCAGAGAACTCATTCGACGCACTGCATCTTCAAGCGTTAGAACGCCATCTTCGCGAACATATTTAGCGATCACTCGAGGAAAGGCTCCAAAGGCCCTCGGATGGGAACTCGC
>CAJWPN010000110.1:0-2796 GCA_913045345.1 uncultured Gemmatimonadales bacterium | reverse complement strand
CTGCCATCGGTGATCCATAAATGATCATCGTCTTGTCTAGAAGATGGGTGTCACCCTCTTGTATGCTCTGGAGCTTCTCAAGGAAGTATGGGAGCATGCTCACGTGGTATCGGTTAATCTTTGCAAAATCAAGAATTGCTTCCTCTCGTCCGCCATGATGTGATGCGGGATGGAACGGACGATCTGTGCCACTCTCCGAGAAAACCCGGGCAGATGAGTCACGGCCCATCTTCAGGGAGAACACCCTAGTCACATCTGAAGAGAACGCGAGCGCTTGCAAGTCAAACATCAGCCGGGTGTGCTCTTCAAAAGAGTCCGGTACCCCAGCTGGTGCCTCCGGTAATTCTCGAGATTCACCACTCGTATTCTGAGCTTCGATCCTTTGGATACGACGTTCAATCTCGCGAACGTTGTCTAGGTACCTATCAAGTCTCTGAATATCGTTGGGGCCAAGCTCCCTGCGGAGTTGGGCCACACGACCAGTGATCCAATCGAGTATACTCTTGTTTGTCCTGCGACGAAGTGCACGCTCCTCAACAGTTCCTCCGGCACCAAACAACTGGTCAAAGGCTACCCTTGGATCGCGAATAACCGGCAATGGCTCGGTAGGCGATGCCCAGCTGATTGAGTCTGTGTAGACGCATGTATACCCGTATGCACAACCACCTGATTGATTGATGTTCTCAATGCAAAGCTGCATGGAAGGAATCGGTGTGTCCTGCCCAAAACGCTGAGCGTAGAGTTGATCAAGAGAAGTCCCAACGTATACGTCTGAACCTTCCGTCTGCTTCGGGTGGGACTGAGTCAGGAAAACAGCACTTGAGCGAAAATGATCCCCACCGATTTCATATGGCTGGAAAGCTTCTGCCATCCTGACATCGGTGTTGCTAATGATGGTGAGATAATCCCTGAATGGCTCGAGTGAGCTAAGCGAGGTTGGCGCGAGATCAAAGTCATGGCCGACTGCCTCCGGAGACCACAGGTTTTGTGTCGCACCCCACTCGTTACATCCGGCGGCCCCATGGACCATCTCAATCGCGACTAGCCTGGTAGGTAAAGCATCATCGTTGGCGCGCGACAAAATACGCCCAGCCGGGATCATCGCTTCTAGAAACGGCAGAGCCACCGTTGCACCCATCCCTCGCACAAACGTACGACGGGGTATGTGTCTACCGGTGATGAATTCCATAATCTGAATTTCTCCTAGTAGCTATCGCTAGTTGATCTCGCTTCCATCTTCTACAACCACGTTCACCTGCTGCATCCTAAAGGCATCACTGAGCACAACCCCAAGTATGAACGATGACATACGATAATCGTCTTCTTCGGCCTGCGCAGTAATAGACCTGATAGTCGGTTGGTCATAATACTCAACTCTGCGGCCAAGAGCATATGCCATGAGATTTTCTGTGAAAGTTCTGACAAGTGGAATCGGCCGCTTTACGAGAACTTCCTGAAGTGCTGAAGGAGTCTCGATCATAGTCCCATCGTAAAATTCTCCCTTGGTATCAAGCGGCATACCATTTTCTCGAATCCTCCATCTGCCTGTCACATCATAATTATCGAGTGCGAGGCCTATGGGATCCATGAAACGATGGCATGAGTTGCAAGATGGGCTTGAGCGATGCAGCTCCATACGCTCACGGGTAGTCAGCAGGCGCCCATCTTCGGAATCTTCTGTCTCTTCTAGATCAGGGATACCTGGTGGTGGTGGTGGTGGTGGAGCTCCTAACAGCACCTCTAAAACCCATTTACCTCGTAGCACCGGGGAAGTCCGATTTGCGTGTGAGGTGAGTGTGAGAATACTTCCGTGACCGAGGATTCCACGGCGGGTAGCGTCCGGATATTGGACCTTACGAAAATGGGTTCCGGTAATTCCCGGAATACCATAGTGCTTTGCCAAGGCCTCGTTTAAGTAGGTGTAGTCTGCAGTATACAACTCAAGCGCGCTGCGATCCTCACGAACCAGACCATTGAAGAACAGTTCTGTCTCCCTGAGCATCGCATCAGCAAGCTGTTGATAAAAATCTGGAAAGAACAGTCGGTCGGGGTGGACTTTGTCTAAGTCCTCCAAACGGAGCCACTGACTCGCAAAACGTGTGCCTAGAGCTTCTGCTCGCGAATCTTGGAGCATACGTCTCACCTGGGCAGTTAGCCCACTCTTGTAAGACAATTCACCCTTTTCAGCCGCAGCCAATAGGTCGGCATCTGGTGGGGCGCCCCAAAGGAAAAATGAAAGTCGAGATGCCAAATCAGTGTTACTTACTGCGTAGCTTTCCCCAGCCGTTACCCCACTGGGTGCTTCTTCAAGCCTGAAAACGAAGTCAGGACTAGCCAGCATGGCTTCTATCGCTGTCCGCACTCCAAGCTCAAAGCCCCCTTCTGCAAATCCCAGTTCGTAGAACGACATCAACCCCTCAACGTCATCCTGTGTTAGTGACCGGCGAAAAGCCTGCGGACCCAGTCGCGATATGATTTCCTCCGCACACGCGGGTGCTTCCTCCAGAGTAAGTGGCCGACAACTAAATACGCGGTTCCGACTCGGAGTCTCTGAAACACCAGTAGGTTCGTAGGGACCTGTGATAGCTAGATCTTTGAGATGAGCAAGTGCTGTGACTCCATAACCGCTCACTCCAATCTGCCTATCACTCAGCGACCACTCATGAGGTGAAACCACATCCTCCCTGGGCCCCTCAGCTTGTCTCAAGAAAGCTGCACTCACCCGTCGTGGACCCGCGCGCACAAAGATCGGCTCACTTTGCATATTTGCGCCGTTCGGATCTGAGACGTTCATGA
>CAJWPN010000109.1:0-2847 GCA_913045345.1 uncultured Gemmatimonadales bacterium | reverse complement strand
CAGGCAGCTTCGTTCAATTCAATGGTACAGAACAGTATCCGGCTTCTAGAGCACTCCTTCCGCGACTCCGAATTTGCCTCCTTCTATGAGCGGGCAGAGCGGGATCCTGATGCTTTGTCTCCTGACGAGAAGGTTCGTTGGGATTCCTATATGACCTCAGTATTTCGGCATTTTGGCAATCTCATGTACCAGCACCGCGTCGGCGCACTTGATAACCAGATGTGGGAGGCGTACCGGGAGACGTTAAAGGAGCATCTTCGCGCACCTTCTTGGGGTATTTGGTACCGCAAGCACTCCCAAATCTTCAGCAAGGCGCTCACCGAACAAGTTGAGCGATCTCTCAAGGAAATCGAAGCAGAGGTGGCCGATCAGGCTTGAATTACAATTTATTACACAAATTTTTGAATGTGACCTGCCTGGCCTAAGTGTCCTTGGGTGACGATTAGCAGCTAACGAGTACTGAGCCCTAGGAAGTAGCCTGTGGAACTTAGGTCTTTCCTTAAGTAGCTTGCCTAGCACGCTCCCCGACTTTCCCAATTGAGATCAGCCGGATGCCGACAACTCAGGTTCCTACAGCAACTCGTGAACCGCTCTGGGCTAAGGTCATCGATCATACACGCTGTATCGGGTGCCACGCTTGTACAACCGCATGTAAATCTGAAAACGAAGTTCCTCTTTCGGTGACTCGTACATATGTGAAGTACGTGGACACTGGGATATTCCCACAGGCCCGTCGCTCATTTCAGGTTACGCGGTGTAACCAGTGCGACGATGCGCCTTGTGTAGAAGCTTGTCCGACGACAGCGATGTTTCGACGAGCTGATGGTATTGTGGATTTTGATAAGTCGATCTGTGTAGGGTGTAAAGCGTGTATCGCAGCTTGCCCATACGATGCCATCTTCATTAATCCTGAAGACAAATCTGCCGAGAAGTGCAACTTCTGCGCTCACCGTCTAGATGTTGGTCTCGAACCAGCTTGTGTGATTGTTTGTCCGACCGAGGCGATTCTCGTAGGCGACATGAATGACCCACTGTCGGCTGTGAGCGGAATTATTAACAGGGAAGCTGTTTCGGTCCGGAGGCCTGAGAAGGAGACCCGTCCGAAGCTTTACTATAAGGGTGCCGATCAAGCTACACTTGATCCATTGGCTGCACGCCGACCAGATGGCGGAATTTTTATGTGGAGTGAGCAAGGAGACGTCAAGCACCAGGTGCCTTCTGGCCATTCTGGTCCATCAAACAGTTCGGCCGCTGCTTTACTAAGCTACGATATCCCGCACCGTGCACCGTGGGATTGGCGAGTAAGTCTGTACACGTTCACCAAGTCGATATCGTCGGGGGCCTACCTGGTGCCGCTTCTACTTGGCTTAAGTGGGATGATTACGTGGACGAACCCAGTTTGGACTCTACTGGGGCCGATAGTAGCAATGATCTTCCTAATGTTTACTGGTGCGCTATTGGTCTGGGACCTTGATCATCCTGAGCGTTTCTGGATGGTGCTTACCAGGCCGCAGTGGCGAAGTTGGCTTGTGAGGGGAGGCTTTATCATTACTGCTTATGGGGGAATCCTTGCACTGCATTTGGGGGCGGTTATAGGAGGGCGTCCTGAAATTCCACAAAGCCTGGCTTGGTTGGGTGGCCCTCTTGCTGCTATGACCGCGATTTATACTGCTTATCTCTTTGCTCAGGCTAAGGCACGGGATCTTTGGCAAAGCCCGCTGCTTCCTCCCCATTTGCTGGTCCAAGCCCTTCTAGCCGGTTCTGCAAGCCTAATTCTTTTGAATCCCATTGAGCTAGGGGTTGGTGCGATCTGGACTCTCCAAGCTTCTTTGGCGGTTCATCTCATTCTGGCTCTAGGTGAGGTAAGCATGCCCCATCCGACAGCGCACGCAGCCCTCGCTGCCAGGAATATGACCAAAGGGGCATACGCCGCTTTTTATTGGGGGGGAATAGTGCTGACTGCAAGCTCTCTTCTCTTGATGAGTGCTAATGTTACTATTGGAGCGCTAGCGGGTTTAGTAGGTCTCTTTTTACACGAACATGCCTACGTTCAGGCTGGCCAGTCAGTGCCGCTCGCATGAATGACTCGACCCATCTTAGTGAGCTGAATCAAAGAGTTTCAGCTGCGAAAGCTGAAGTTGAAGGTCGGGGTGAAACGTTCTATCCAGGTGCTAGCCGGATTCATCTCGCATCATTTCCGCCAAGGGAACGGTGGAATGATTGGGTGGAGTTGGACTCAAAGTCGTGGCCGGAGAGAGTAGAGAAGCGGTACATGCTGGTACCGACTACGTGCTTTAACTGTGAGTCGGCTTGTGGACTGCTAGCATACGTTGACAGGGAAACTCTTCAGGTCAGGAAGTTCGAAGGGAATCCTGAACACCCAGGCTCAAGGGGCAGGAACTGTGCTAAGGGGCCTGCGACACTCAACCAGATTACAGATCCAGACCGGATTCTCTACCCATTGAAGCGGAGTGGCCGGCGTGGTGAAGGGAAATGGGAACAGATTTCATGGGATGAAGCACTCGATGAAATCGCCGGCAGAATCCGAACTGCAATGCAGGAGGAGCGCCACGAAGAGGTGGTCTATCATGTCGGGCGTCCGGGTGAGGATGGATACACTGAACGCATGCTCGCAGCATGGGGGGTCGACGGTCATAACTCACATACGAATGTATGCTCAAGTGGTGCACGATCTGGATATCATTGGTGGATGGGGATGGACAGGCCTAGCCCCGATTACAGCAATGCTAAAGTCATCCTGCTTGTCAGTAGTCACTTAGAGACGGGCCACTACTTCAATCCTCATGCTCAGAGGATTATGGAGGGTAAGAAGAACGGCGCGAAGCT
>CAJWPN010000108.1:0-3093 GCA_913045345.1 uncultured Gemmatimonadales bacterium | reverse complement strand
GCACAATCTTACCCTTGATACCTCCGGGGATCTCTTGGACAACCTCACGTACTCGCCGACGCAGTTTATCGTGATCCCCAGCAATGACTTTAATGGGAGCCAGGGCAGCTACTGGACGTGAAGGAATAGCGTGGAATTCATGCTCTCCGCTCTTCAGATTCATCGTTAAGAATCCTTTTTCTCCACCAGCGTCTTCCCAAGGATCAAGTGCAACACGCTCCAGTGATCCTGCCCAAAGAACATTTGAGCTTACCTGTTCTGTTCGGTGTTGACCTCCCAAGGCTATATAGCTCCAATCCTCGGGAACCACTGGTACTACTGCCTCTCCGGACTGTTCGAGAGTTCCATGCAGTACCAAAATATTCCATCGCATTCGAGGGTCAGACTCCGGGAAGGATGCCGGGTGGCAAACAGTAGCTCGGTATGGAACTAGGCAAGCATGTAGCTTGAGACGCTCCATGATGATTGAGCGTGTTAGATCGGTGGCTGCCTCGACATTCGGAAAGCTATCCAGTACGGCTAGAGCCCCGGGGTTGCCAAGCTGTCTGGGTGTGTCCCTAGGACCAGCGACCATAAAGACTGGTGTCTCAGGAAGTGAGGAGCGCAGTAGTTCAAGACCGCGCGCAAGGACTACCACTGCACTTGCAGGAGGATCTGGACGATCAAAGACATCACCCGAAACCACCACGATGTCAGGATTTATTCGAATTATATCATGAAGTGCACGCTCAAATGCCACAGAGACATCTCGCTCGCGGATATCCACACCGCGATCAATGCGTCCGTAGGCTCGAAAGCCCAGGTGCAGATCCGAGAGATGTGCAAGAATCACTGGGAGGCCAAACCTCTTTTATGGATCCGAGAGGGAACTAGGTAGAACAGGGCACATAAGTTGACTACTGGTTCGCCTAGTTCGAAGTCTATTAAGTAATCATAGAAGGTGGAGCCAGTTGTAAGCTGAGATAGCACCTTACTGAAGGGCCTTGCATACTTTAGGTCCATGGAATCCTTAGGGATGTTGCTTCAGGCACCTACGCACGAGATCGCCGAAAAGACCCCAAGTGAGCAGGGCACCACGTATCAGGTTGCCTCGAAAGAAGGCATTGATAGCTTTGGGGCCCCAAACCATACCTGACTCCATCGACCGCATGCAAAGGCAACACCTAGCGATCGCGGTGATCTTAACCCTGGCAACAGGCTGCGACAACGTTGTCTGGGAAGGGCTAGAACTGCGCCTTCAACCTCCTATTTCCCCTGCCACAGTGGAAAGAAATAGGAGCGCTGCTAGTAACATTATTCTGCTGGACGCAACTGGCCTGGAAGTTACTCTTCCGGAACCAGCTCAGAGAATTATTTCACTCGTACCATCAGCGACCCAGACTCTACGGGCACTCGGAGCCATTCATACGGTTGTTGGGCGCACCGATTTCGACATTGAGAACTGGGCGCTTGAGATCCCGTCGGTTGGGGGGGGGTTGGAGCCAAACTTCGAAGATATTATTGCGCTCGAACCAGACTTGGTTGTGCGCTTTGCTGGCGATCAAGATCCTCAAACCACATCTCGTTTGGATGAGCTTCAGATCCCCCAAATAGCCGTGCGTCCTGATCGTCTAACTGACTTATACGCAAGCGTAAGACTTCTCGGAAAAGCGACAGGTACTGAGCCTGTAGCCGATTCCATCGTAGCAAGCATCAAGAATGAACTTGCTGACCTTCAGAGCTGGACCTCCGAGAAGCCAAGGGTTCATGCGGCATATATTCTGGGAGGCTCTCCACCGTGGGTCGCAGGTCCCGATTCGTATATCGACGAGATACTAAGGTTAGCGGGAGGCAGAAATGTCTTCTCCGACCTGGGATTCTTGTATGGCTCAGTAAGCCCTGAGCAGCTTCGCGTCCGAAAGATCGATGTAGTTCTTATTTCTGATAAGTCCCTCTTTGATGCCAGGTTGACTCCTGGATCTCGTATAGAAGAGATCGGCAATACCCTAGAGTTACCCGGGCCGCACATAGCAGAGACCGCCAGGCATATAGCTAGAATCTTGCACGATGATCGAGTGCGATGAGCAAAACAAAACTCGCGAGTCTGTTATTTGTAGCGCTTATCGGGGTCGGAATACTAGGCGTTCTTTTTGGTTCGGTCCCACTTCTAATTTCTGAAGTCTGGGCTGCTCTCACTGGAAATGGGCAAGAAGCGCATCGAGACATAGTGGTCAACCTTCGACTACCGCGAATCCTCTTAGCGGGATTTGTCGGAGGTGGACTGGGTGTAGCAGGCGCAACTTTCCAAGCTCTGTTACGAAATCCTCTGGCAGAACCATATATACTCGGAATCTCTGGAGGCGCATCATTCGGTGCAGTGCTCGTGCTCAGCACGGGACTTGCTTTAACTAGTTCGTGGACGCTTCCTCTCGCAGCATTTGCAGGTGCACTCCTAGCGATCTTTCTTGTATTTCGTATAGCTATCTCAACTGGCGGAGCGATGGATGTCCGGGTCCTTCTGCTTTCAGGTGTAGTCATAGCCGCTTTTTTCTCGGCCTGCATCGCTTTCATTCTTTCGATTTCTCCTGCGCGGACAGTACAGAGTGCTATTCTGTGGACCATGGGCAGCCTAGCAGGAGCTGACTGGAATAGGGTGATGATCGCAGGAGCTTACACAATGCCTGCCGCAGCTGTCCTCATATCCCTAGCTCGGCCACTGAACTTGATGGCGATTGGAGAAGAAACAGCATACTACCTCGGTGCTAATGTTGAGGGCGTGAAAAGGATATCTCTGGTTGTCGCAGCATTGATCACTGCAGCAAGCGTATCGGTGGCTGGAGTAATCGGATTTGTTGGACTGGTTGTGCCCCACACTTTGAGAATCTTGGTGGGATCGGACCACCGCGGGCTCCTACCGCTTTCATTCCTTGGAGGTGCCACTTTTCTAATAGGTGCTGATTTTATTGGTCGGCTAGCTCTTTCACCTATTGAAATCCCGATTGGTGTGATCACAGCATTAATAGGGGTCCCGTTTTTCCTTGTCCTTTTGAGGCAGAGTGCGGTAACTGAATGAGGTTTGAAACCACAGATCTTGTTATCAAGTACCCCGGGCAA
>CAJWPN010000107.1:0-3114 GCA_913045345.1 uncultured Gemmatimonadales bacterium | reverse complement strand
GTAAAGTCAAGTAATTAAAGGGATTTGCGGGGTTGACACCACTGTTGGATTTCTGACAACTTGCCGCAGCTTTTTATACTCGAGCTAAGGACCAATAACGTGCTACAGCAGCATCAGTTCCTTCATGTGATAAAGTTTGTGCGAGCTTCTGTAGTGACAACTGTAGCGGTTTTAGTGCTCATAATTTCGACTGCTTGCGATGATGATCCTTTTGAGATCAGATGGGAGCTTCAGGCAGATACCGTACTTCTCTATTCTCTTGCCCGCCCAGAGATGAATATGGACTCAGGCTTCAATTTCAGACCAGGAACGCTTGGTCCGGTCCGTATTGAGTCAGCGACGGCTACAGGGACTTGGGATATTGCTTTGGATACACGTGGTGGTGAGCTGGTCCTATTGCCGCCTAGTGCACTTGGTGTGTCCTCAGCAGCGCGGTTGGCCGCTATACCGGGTAAGCGGCGTGAAGAAGTGGTTGAGGCCCCGGCGGACACCACTCTTTACTCTGCGGATCAGCCTGTATCTGTGCGATCTGGAACTGTGTATGTGATTCGCACAGATCGGGCCCCGGGTGCGTTCGGAAGTCGCTGTTTCTACTATGCCAGATTTGAGCCCACAGTGATAGACGTAGAAAACGGGAGTTTGACTTTCGTTTATGACGCTAGCCCAGTCTGTAACAGCCGTCGCCTGATACCGAGAGACTGATGCTCGATATCCGACGTATCCGCCTAGAGCCGGAAGCTGTAAGAAATGCATTAATCAAGCGGGACCCTAAGTTGGTTCCGATTCTTGAACATGTACTCTTGTTAGATAAGGACCGTCGCGAAGCCTTGATGGCGGTAAATGAACTCAAGGCTGAGCGAAATATAGCATCGAAAAAAGTTGGCGAACTAAAGCGAAAGGGTGAGGACGCCGAAGAACTAGTTTCAGCAATGAGGGCCACGGGTGACCGGATCTCTAAGATCGATGACAAAATCCGGACCATCGACCAAGAACTTCATGATCTTTTGCTCGCAATGCCCAATACACCACTCGACGAAGTACCCGAGGGTGATGAAGACGAGAATAGGACAGAAAAAATCTGGGGTGATGCTCCCATGTTCGATTTTGAGCCTTTACCACACTGGGACCTTGGAACAGGTCTCGACATTCTTGACCTCACACGTGGCTCTAAGATTAGCGGATCAGGCTTCTCTGTACTTAAGGGGATGGGTGCCCGACTACAGAGGGGCCTTATCGATTATTTCCTAGACGTGCATACAAGGGAGCATGGATATACTGAAGTGCGTGTTCCGTACCTAGTCACCCGAGAGACAATGGTTGGAACGGGACAACTGCCAAAGTTTGAAGAAGAGTCCTATGTGACCACGCGCGATGATCTTTGGCTCATTCCTACAGCAGAAGTGCCGATTACAAACCTCCACAGAGATGAACTTCTTAGTGGAATGGATCTCCCTGTCCGTTATGCTGGTTACTCACCTTGTTTTCGGAGAGAAGCAGGTGCTGCAGGGAAGGACACCAGGGGGCTCTTGCGTATGCACCAATTCGACAAGGTTGAATTGGTGCGGTATGAGCATCCTGAGCGGAGTCGTGAAGCTCTCGAAGAGCTGACTCGCGAGGCTGAAGTTCTACTGGAGCGTCTCGGATTGCATCACCGAAGAATATTGATTTCTAGTGGGGATCTCGGTTTTAGTGGTGCGATGACCTATGACTTAGAGGCTTGGGCACCTGCGGTTGGTCAATGGCTAGAAGTATCAAGCTGTACGACTTTTACAGACTTTCAGGCCCGCCGTGCCAACCTCCGATTTCGTCCAAGCCAGTCTGAAAAACCAATCTTTGTGCACACTCTTAATGCCTCTGGCCTAGCGTTGCCACGCATTATGGCTGCTCTGTTAGAAAGTTATCAGGAGCGTGATGGCAGTGTTCGTCTACCCGACGTTCTTCACCCGTATGTTGGGTGCGAGCGACTGACTCCAGAATAAGCAATTTCTTAAGGATGGGTCGCGGCTACTGGGACTTGAGGGTCTTCGAATTTCTGGAAGATCATGAGGGGGTAGTGTTCCAAGTCTACTCATCTATGATTGATGAGTGATTCACCCTGCCATCCTCATCTTACTGGTCTGAACACAAACCAGCTTGAGGCGACTTCTCATTTCGAGGGCCCGCTACTCGTATTGGCAGGAGCCGGATCCGGGAAAACTCGCGTACTAACAGCGCGTGTATGCCATCTCATTCAAGAATTTGGAATATCCCCGAAGAAAATCCTTACGGTGACTTTTACCAATAAGGCTGCGGAGGAGATGCGGGAGCGCATCACGAAGCTTCTTGGTTCCGAGCCTATAGGAATGTGGGTAGGAACTTTTCATGCTATGGGAGCCCGGCTCTTAAGGAGACATGCGGATCGTCTCGGTTGGGATCGAAGCTTTAGTATCTTCGATTCGGAACAATCTCTTCGGCTGATTAAGTCAGTTCAAGAAGAATTGGGACTTGATTTGAAGCGGTGGAATCCAAAGGCCATACGTGCCGAGATCAGTAACTCAAAGAATCAGCTTGAGGATGACAAGATGTTCCGGCTAGAGGCTGAAGGTGTTTCTGAGTCTTTCACCCGAACGGTGGGCCAGGTGTTTTCTGCCTATCAGGAAGCTCTACACGCTCAGGATGCCTTTGATTTTGATGATCTTCTAATGAAGCCGGTAGAACTTCTTGAAAGCCATAGAGATCTCCTGGAGCACTATCGTGAGCGTTTCTCTTTTGTCTTGGTAGACGAGTACCAGGATACGAATCGTGCTCAGTTTCGTTTCGTGGAGTTACTAACTCGGGCCCATGGGAATCTTATGGTTGTTGGTGACCCTGACCAATCGATCTACGCCTGGCGTGGAGCGGATGTTCGAAACATCCTCGACTTCGAAACTGCGTTTCCGTCTGCACGTGTAGTGCCCCTCGAGATTAACTACAGGTCCAGAGAGTCTATACTTAGCGCGGCAAACGCGGTTATTGGTGAGAACGTGAATCGACCTAAGAAGATACTTAGGGCAAGCCGCAAAGGTGGGGATAAGATCACCTTGGTCGAAACCTCAAATGAGAAAGACGAGGCGCGGTGGATAGTTGGTGAAATTC
>CAJWPN010000106.1:0-3203 GCA_913045345.1 uncultured Gemmatimonadales bacterium | reverse complement strand
ACTCACTTGATGCTCACGCGCGCCCAAGTCCTCGATCCACTGGTTCGGCATCGAACTGATGAGATTATCGTGACAACCATGGGGGCTACCCGTCCCTGGGGCCGTATCTCAGACAGCGATCTGGATTTCGCATCGGCAGATAGCGCCATGGGCCATGCCGCTGATCTTGCACTTGGCATTGCACTCGCTCAGCCCGAGCGGACCGTGGCATGCCTTAACGGCGACGGAAGCATGCTCATGACGCTTGGAACCCTCGCCACGGTAGTCGGATCTGGAGCTACAAACTACTTGCTCTTCGTCATGGATAATGGCGTCTTTGAGATCACCGGCCATCAATCTGTAGCCGGCTCTGGACAAATTGACTATGCAGCAATGGCCCAGGCTGCCGGCTTTCAGAGAGTCTTCTTTTTTGAAGACGCCAGAAGCTATGCAGAGTCGGTTGAAGACATCCTGACCCAGCCAGGCCCGACATTCGTACACCTCTTGGTAGAACCCGGATCAGAGGGTCCTATATCTCGAAACGATCGAGAGAAGGGCCGCTACCTGCGAACCTCACTTGCTGATTGGTCACGAACATTCAAGGCCGCCCTCGAAACAAAAGACCAAGATCAGACTTAACGTACCGTAGGTGCTCGCACTCCAATCTTAATAGAAGCACTAAAACGCGCCCCTCCTGTAGCGGGACAAATTAGATATGAAGGAGCACATCATGAATAAGGGCACACTTGGAATTCTGGCTCTAGCCATGCTGCTAGGGGGGGAGGCTCTAGAACTAAACGCTCAGCAGAACCGAGGTATGCGCGGAACGCCAAACTTGCGGCATCGGAACGCTCAAGAGTTTCGTGGCCCTGGGATCTTTGGCAACTCAGGATTCAATAGAGCACCACCAAGTGGGCCAGAGCAGATCATGCGGATGAGAGATCGCCTTCAGCTAACTGATGAACAGATCAACCAACTTGACGACATTAGACGAGAGAGCATCCAGCGTCGTACTACTGCAATGGCCGAAATGGCCGAATTAACATCACAGGCAACAGCTGGCCAGATCAACCGGAGTAATGTGATGTCTTGGCTTAACGCTAGACGGGAGGAAGATCGAGCAATGGCTAAACCAGCTGAACTGGTTATGTCGATCCTAACTGATCAGCAGCGTGACATCCTTAGAGAAGCCAAGATGAGATCGCTAAAGGCACGCTCAGGGAAAGCAAGAGGGATACGTGGACGGGGTGCTCCAGCAGGATTCCGTGGCTCGAAGGGTGGACGACCCACCCGCCCCAGCATGAGGGGTGGGCGAGGAGGTCCCAGAGGACCTCATGGTCCTGGCACTGACCAGAGAGGGCTTCGGCGTAGAGGCTTCGGGGAGATTGGATGAGGCTAGGTGCTCACAGAACTCCCCAAGACACCTGAGCTACCTCCCCTTTTTAGCTGCTACCCATTATCCCTGAGCCAGGCACGGAGATCACCAAGGTCGTACTGGCCATTTCCATTACCAAGTTCATCGAGATAGATCGACTCAGTCTGAGTGAGCGGTAGGCCTTGCGTTTTTAAGAATTTTCTGAGAATCGGGGCCCAACTGGTTGAGATTACCAACCGAGCACGTCCATCTAGAATCGAGACATCGTGAACCGTAACAGCTTTCACTGCACCACTATTCAGCCTAAGTACAGCAGGTCCGGGTGACGCTTGCTGCTTCGCTGCAGAATTGCTCACTCCCCATGCATCCCCCGCCTCACCACGGTTGCCTCCTTCGTATGAGTTCCGGAGCAACCCATTGTTATCGTCCTGTTCAAGTACTGTTATGAAGTAAGGATCGTTAGTAGTCGGGTCCGGTCTACGAGAAGCCGTTAGATCTTGTTTGTACAAGAGAACACCTTCAGCTGGGATTTGATGATCAAAACCCGTTTGTGTCCGAAACTCAGCTATAAGAAAATCACTCCCTGACTCACCTATAGGAACGCGGAGCGCGAGACCCGAACTCTGCACGGGATCTAGGAATACTTCGTGATTCCAGACCTCACCGAGTTCAACGTAGTCAATCCATCCCAAAACCTGCTTTGAGTGAGCCGAGAGATGTGTAGGCCCAAACGGCACAGTCCGGTCATCTACAGGACCGCACCCCCAGGAACCTGCAGCCATAAGTTCCCAACAACCCAATACCCAACGCCTCCCAAGCGCACCCCCTTCTGCCGTAGGATGGTAATAATCCGGTAGCCCCAGGACATGACCAAATTCATGTGAAATCACATTGGCAGTCTGGACATTATCCCCTGTGCAATCGCTTACTCCTTGAGTGATGTAGCCGTCTATCTTGATCCTTTCGCCTCCAACTCCAACATCATCAGTCACGTAGGGGGCTCCTGCCGCTCCAGACATTCTCCAACGGTGTGGCCAGATCGCAGGACCACCGCAAGATGCTGCCGGTTCTAGGTATTCGAACGTGACTACATCCACTATCCCGTCGTCGTCTCCGCTATTCGGGATGCCATCCGCACCATCGCTGTCATAAAGTGTCCAATCGACTTCACTTTCAATGGAATCGAGAGCTTCAGCAAAATACGCCCCAGTCTTGGCATCATTACCTAGCCCGTTGCTGGTGCCGACCACAGAGTCTATCGGAAACGAGGTCCGCACCCATGGGTAAACTTGTCCGCCCACGGTGAGCGACCCTCTTGAAATCTCGAGGTAGGCTTCTGTGATCGTGCCATAGTCCGTGGGTCCATCAAAGAGCGACTTTTGGATCATTTCCTGGGTAATGTGAGGCTCTTCAGAATCCGAGAAGAGCGCGAGGATCACGGGGATATCCGCTCGCCCCTCAGTTCTACTTGCTGAACGGCCTTCGGGACTGATTCGGAAAAGACCATTTGGCAGAGTAAAGGCAGTCGGATCTTTTCGAACTCTCTCATAGTAGCCAGCTGGGAGTTCAAGCCCTCGGAGGCGAGCAAGAGTCTCGATGTCCTGGGCTTCCAGAGGCAGATAAGTTGCCAGTCCAGCCCCCGCCAAAAGCATCATTACTGCTCGGTCGAGTATGCGTGGCCTCACCGACGGAACTCCAATTCATAGCCATCCACTGTCGGCCGAAGTTTGTTACCCGGATCAACCACTTCTTCCACAATGGCGGCAGGCTCTATCGTGGTATCTGCAACCTCAACCCTAAATGCGAGGGTGCCATTGTTCTGATTAATCAGAACAATACGAACTTCATC
>CAJWPN010000105.1:0-3647 GCA_913045345.1 uncultured Gemmatimonadales bacterium | reverse complement strand
GAGGAGATTGCGCTTCTCCCACAAGCTATTACGGAATTAATTCCAGAGTCCCAAATTAATGATGTAGCAATTAACACAACGGTTAATCAGTTCAACTCTCCCTGGTTTCGGTTCTTTTTACACTATGATCCACGACACGTCCTCGAACAGCTTTCTGTTCCTGTACTCGCGATCTTTGGGGAGAAAGACCTTCAAGTACCACACGAACTGAATGTTCCGGAAATCGAAGCAGCCTTCCAACGTGGGAATAACGAAGACGCAACGGTTCGAGTGCTACCAGGTCTGAATCATCTGTTTCAGCAAGCAGAATCAGGTGCCCCTTCGGAGTATCAGCAGATCGAGGAAACCTTTAATCAGAGGGCGTTAGAACTCGTTAGCTCTTGGATCCTCGAACAGTTCACAACTCCAAAAGCAGGCACACTGAATTAGCCTCTCTACAGAGCGGTCAGTTATCTGACTTCCAGCTACACTGGTTTCTAAATCTCTAGCTCACCCCCGCTATCGCCATTAGCGTAAGTGATGCCAGCCCGCCCACAGGATTTGATCTTTACGCTCTACGGTGAATACCTACTACACCGGAAAGAACCAATATGGGTCGGGAGCCTTATCGCACTCTTGCAACCCTTCGACCTCTCGGAAGGAGCGGTGCGTACTGTTCTTTCTCGGATGGCTCGAAAAGGGTGGCTCGAGGCACATCGCACCGGAAGGCACGCCTTTTACAACCTCGCTCCAAAGGGCCGGCAACTTCTGGAGGATGGTGAGGACCGTATCTTTCATCCCTCATGGGACAACCCCTGGGATGGTTCCTGGTTCCTGATCGCCTATTCGATTCCGGAAGATGTTCGTCACTTAAGAGACCGGCTCCGGGATCGTCTTGCATGGCTTGGCTTTGGTTCACTGGGAAACGGGCTGTGGATCTCTCCTCATGATGTAGAAGAACAGGTCCAAAGGGTTGCGAAACAACTGGAGATCGAGAGCCACCTTGAATGCTTTCAAGCGCGTCGTGTTAACAAACAAGATGCCCAGGAACTCGTAGCAAAGTGTTGGGATCTTGCAACGGTAAATCAGCAATACTTAGCCTTTTCCGGTCGCTGGCAATCGGAACTGGAGAGGTGCAGCGCTGGTGTCCCGACAGGCGGTGTGACACACGAGGAATGCTTCACAGTGCGCTTTGACTTAATTCATGAGTATCGCGCATTTCCGCTTATAGACCCTTATTTGCCTAGATCTCTCTTACCGGAACAATGGCATGGAGAGGATGCAGCTGAGTTATTCAATATGTTACACGAAATCCTCAAGGGACCCGCTGATTCTTATGTCGACCAGATCTTAAATACGGAACGATCATGACCCTGACTGGACATACCTCTGTGAAGGCAACGATCTCAGCACTCATCCTCTGTATCGCTTGTTCAGCGCCTGATAGTGGACGGAAAAACCGAGCTGCAGAGGGATATCTGAAGATCATAGCCGCTGAAATTAATCGGCCAACTACTGGAGTTGACCTCGAATTTCTAATAGAGGCCACCAACTACAGAGATGTGTTTCTGCGAAAATCAGCTGTACGTGCCCTTGGGCGACTAGAGAACCCGGCACTAATCAATGACCTCACTCATCATTTAGACGACTTGCGAGCTGAGGTCCGAATGGAAGCGGTAAATGCTCTGGCACAAGCCGTACACCGTAGTGATGGAGCACCAGTCTTAGAAGTATTCTCGGCCAAGATAAGATCAGAGAACGACGAGAAAGTTTTAGGTGCATTCGCTCGCTCGCTGGGCCGACTTCGCCTGAGTGATGAAGATCAAGGATCGGCCCTGGAATTATTGCTTAGTCTTGGCAATCTCGATCCAGCGCAAATTCCACCAAAGCTAGCTGAAGGGTTAAGTCTTGGACTTGAAGCATTAGTGAGAAGATCTGGAGGTGAACTACTGAGTGACCGAGCCAAGGGTCAGTTGGTTAGCATGCTTCGCTACCGATCTGCAGACGAACAGACCGCAGCGCGAGTAAGAGGAATAGCACTCCTAACGCTGCGGCACGGTCAAGCCATACCCGAACGCTATGTTGACGAAAGTCTTAGGGACTCAGATCCAGATGCGAGGAGAGTTGCGGCTGCATCCCTAGCCCTTATGCCACCTGCAGTACGCACCGAATTCACGCGACGGGCCATCGGAGATGAATCATTGCGCGTGAGTGTTGAAGCAATCGGGCAACTAGCAAATCATCCCAACGATATCCTCAAATGCCAGTGGTTGAATACTGTTTTAGAGGACACAGATATCCGCCCAATCAGAGCACTGGCGCTTGAAGCACTAGGAGAACCGTGTCCGGATGTTTCAGCCCAACAGCAAATCCTAATGGATGCTGTGTCGGAAATTGGCGTAACAAATTCTACGGAATGGTTGGCCCCTGCCCGGGCGCTTGTCTCGCTCGCAAGCATCGCACCAGAACTCGCCGAAGCAGCTCTCCCAAAATTCTTAGCCCATGAGAACGCATTTGTCCGAGGCTATGCAGCGACTGCTGCCGGACTCATCAGACAAACCATCATTCTGAGGACACTTGCCCAAGATCCAGCTCCAAATGTACGCACAACCGCAATTCAGTTGCTGGCCGCCCAAGACTCAGAGCCGATTGATGAACTGTTGATCAACCAACTCACGGCAGATGATCCACAACTATTAATGACAGCGGCGCGCCTCCTCGAAAACTCTCTACTAGGGCCTCAGGCAGCTTTGGCTACACTGTTGGCGTTTGAGCGGGTCTCAGCCAGTAAACGCGAAACGTCACGCGACGCTCGCCGAGCCTTACTGGAGCGTGTTAATGAGCTCGGGGACACTACAATGACAAGCCGACTGGAACCCTTCCTTCGAGACTTCGATCCTCAAGTCGCCAGGGATGTAGCGAGCATACTCGAGCGTTGGTCTGGTCAATCGAGGCAACCCAGCCCAGAGATCCTTCCGAGAAGCGCCCTACCGAACGCGGACGAGTTAGAAGAACTCATGCACTCTGAGGTGGTACTCCATATGCAAACGGGTGGTGAGATCGTGATCCAGGCCCTCCCCGATGTCGCACTCACTAACGCTCAACGCTTCGTACAGCTCGCGAATGAGGGCTACTTCGATGGGCTCACCTTTCACAGGTGGGAGCCGGGCTTTGTAATCCAAGGTGGCAGTCCGGGCGCAAACGAGTACTCCGGTGACGGGCCTTACACGAGGGACGAAGTCGACCTACAATCCCACTGGCGAGGTACCGTAGGATTGTCCACACGTGGTCATGACACTGGTGATGCACAGATATTTATCAATCTTGCCGACAACGTTCGACTCAACCACGACTACACAATCTTCGGTGTTGTCATCGATGGGATGGAAGACGTAGTCGACTTAGTTGTTGAAGGTGACGTCATCACACGGGCGGAGGTACGGGTAGGTACTTAGATAGATTCAACCACCGCACGTATCAGAAATACCAGTTGCCTCAGTGCATAAATCACCCCTATTCTGGCCTTTATCGCGCCAAACATTAGAACGTAGCGATATTCCAGTATCAACTTCGCTCTGAAAATCCACCGTAAAAAGGAAGCTCATGCAGCTTTACACGAAAATCTTGATCGGCCTCATAGGAGGTGCGGTCGTAGGTGCAGTCGCGAA
>CAJWPN010000104.1:0-3744 GCA_913045345.1 uncultured Gemmatimonadales bacterium | reverse complement strand
ACGGAATGTACCGCGCGGCTGCCCACGCCACTGGGGCCTAAATCCAAGAAGAATGACATGTCCATCGCCATGGTGAACATCGATAGCAGCAGCCTGGCCCTGAAGGTGTTCTTCTCCTAAGAGGTAACCAGAAAGCAGAGGTGATCCTTCTTTAGCATACGCGGCGATTACAGATCCCTCGAAGCCTTCTTCTATCCTGAAAACAGGGCTACGGTCGAAGAAGATTTTTCCTAGCTGAGGCATACCAGCCATGACAGGGTGCTCCGTATCGACACGGACCTGAAAAATCGAGCCCGAAGAGAAAAATTCACTGCGAGCGAGGCGCCGCGCGGCATTCAATACAGGAAGATGTAGCTCGTCGATACACAAATCGCTTGAAGCACTCATACACACTAGCGTGCCTCCAGCTCGCACAAACTGGTCTAATTCCCGGATCCCCTCCTGACCGAGTCCGCCCTCATATCTGGGCGGCACAGAACCAGCCTCAAAACCATTCATTAGGCTTCCGGGTCTCTCTGACGGAAGAATGATGACGTCATAGCGTTCACGGAGATCCCCAGCATGCACATCTGCAGTCCGCAGGTTTGAGAATGAGAAACCATGCTCCTCAAGCAACCAACGGGTCCATCCCTCATCCATACTCGGATTCCAGGGGCGATAGATGCCGAGATCAGGACGAGAAAGATCTACTCCTTCCCCCGGTCCTCTTGTTGCCTGAAGTGCATAATCTTGTATCAACCCGTCGACTACCGTGCCTCCAAGCCCGGTCACGATATACTCACCGTCGCCGTGTCGCACTGTGGCACCCATATCCCACGCTCTGTTCAACGCGCGAAACGAATTATTCTGCACAGGATTAAGCCGGAGTCCTGACCCCGAACCTGTCAGCCGACCCGGAATTGGCCGAACTGCTCGGGCAACCGGATGGGAATCAAAGCCGACACCCGAAACAGCATCGAATAGTGAGGCATCGCCGACCTCTTCTGCCCAAGCTAAGGGCTCGGTTTGAAGCTCCTGCATAGCCGAAAGGATTTCAGCAGTAAGAGGTTGGGTTACTTCAATGACATCTACGTCCATTTGATAAGAAAGTGTCCATCCGGCTGCATCATACGGCTGTTCCGGAGGACCTTCGGGATACTCTCTGAGATCCGGATACTCTTGTACAGAAAGAACCTGCCGAGCGAGTTCTCCAAATTCCTGGTCGAGAGGCAACACCCAAGTTCCAGCATTTTGGGTTAAACCTTCATGGGTGACATCCTGATTCAACTGGTAAATCCTCAGTCCATTGAAAGCGAGGCGACGTAGCAGCTCAACAGGCGCAACAGGATCAGCTTGGTCTTGCGGAATGAAATAGGCATATGGGGCCGAAGTCTCATACTTCCGGATCACGTCACGGCCTGACTGATACCGGTTATACAGAAGGTCTTCCCTGTATTTTGCCGCATAGTCAAGAACCGCGAGAGATCCAACCCTCATATAGTCCACAGCATCAGATAGCCTCCACCAGCCTCCTTTCCATGGACTGGGGTAAAGCGATTCTACACGCAGGTCACGTCGAGAGGCAGGGAAATCTGAGAGTGAGTAAAAATATGGTGTCGCGTAACGATACAGTGCTGTCTCAGTCCAGAACGCTGCCTGATTCTGCATCATCGGTAGATAATCGACATAGCCCGGATACCAAGCATCGAAGCCTGTACCCATATGCACCGCCCCCGGCATTCCTCGCGACTCAAGCATCTGTGCAATCGCCATCCCGATTGTGTTCACAGTGCGTGCCATAATGGGAGGCGTGAACGTTGCAATCGGCTCTGCAAATGGCGGCAACCAGATCCGCGTCGGAAATGGAGAGCTTTGATGATGGACATAGATGATTTGCGGATCCCACTCCTGCCATGTACGGGCTAGGACTCGCGACTCAATCATATTGAGCATATAGGCGTCGCGGTTGTTATCGTGTCCTATGTATTTCTGGTATAGCCAGGGCATCGAGGACACTTCGAAGGGTGTACCGATGTTAGAGCTATACCAGTCCGCAATCATGGTCTGGCCATCGGGATTCAGTGATGGCCATAAAACGGTGATCACATTGTCTCGGATCGCTGCAATACGTGGGCTTTCATCAGTCACGAGCTCGTAAGCGAGTTGTATCGTGTGCTGAGCACCAGCAACCTCCGATGCATGCAGGCCACCGTTAACGTCGACGATCGCCCTACCCTCTCGTGAAAGTGACTGAGCCTCTGAGTCTGAAAGCTCTGCCGGGTGCGCGAGCTTGTCTGCGATATCACGGTATTGCTCTACCGATGCGAGGTTTTCTGGTGAGGAAATCAAAGCAATCCACCAGTCACGACCCTCAGATGTCCTCCCTGCACGCATCATGCTGATACGGTCAGACGAAGCATCGAGTAATTGGAAGTACTCTAGGGATTCTTCGTATGTTGCGAGCTGAAAATCATCGCCTGGCTCAAAGCCCAACACAGAAGCAGGTGTCGGGATTTGTGCTGTAGCAGGTGCCGCAACAAGCATCGCGGCCAGAACTAGTCTCGTATTACGCACTTTGTAATTGCTCTCTTAAGAAGCGTTGAGCCCAAGAAGTCCCACGCGGTCCGCCTTATTAACCCCAGGTGCAAACTTGTTCCCTGATTCAAACACACACAGCGCTGGACCTCAGTTAAGAGCTCAACTTAAACGGGCTTTCATTCGAGTGAGCCAGATTATTGGAGTGAGGATAGGACGGATACGTGTGTATACTCACAGAATAGAGATATTGCCGTGACGGAGTGGCAACCCGGAAGTATCTTGGCCCGCTTATCAACCAAAAGAGGAAGATCCTCTGAGAATCCCAATCAGGATCACACAGCTGGGATTGATGCTTGAAGGTCTTCTGCAAGGATCTGGATGGGGAGGGCTGAAAGATCAGTAAGAGCGCTGACGTCGTCGTGATAGGATCTGGAATTATTGGAGCCTCTTGTGCCTGGCATCTCGCGTCTCGGAACCTGGACGTTGTAGTCCTCGAACGAGATGTCGCACCAGCTATGGGCTCAACAGGTAAGAGTGCCGCAGGCGTCAGAGTTCAATTTACGACACCACCTAATATCAGACTTTCAATGCACTCTCTCCCGATTTACCGAGAGTTCAGAGAGCGGCACGGCTATGATATCGGATATCGGGATATCGGATATCTCCTACTTGTCCCGGATGACAGGTGGGATCAGCACATGGAATCTGTGGTGTTACAGCAGAGCTTAGGTGCTCCCGTTGAAGTTCTGGATCCAATAGCGGCTCAAGATTATGTGTCATTCGATTCCGAAGGACTCGCGGGTGCAACGTACGGTCCCTGGGATGGCATAATTGATCCCCATATGGCTACAAACGCATGGGTGGAAATGGGTAAACGCCTAGGTGTCGAATACCACTTCAACAGCCCTGTCACTAAAATCGAACGTCTTACCGAAGGCTGGGTAGTCCATAGTCAAAGTGGCAACAATATCTTCCATTGCGAGCAGATCGTGAATGCCACAGGCGCATGGTCGGCGGACGCCGGCAGGCTCGCCGGCCTTGAAGTACCGATCGGTCCAAAGCGCATACAGATTTTCTTGAGCGCTCCGATCGAGGATTCACGTATTTACCCGCTCACCATTGATCTTGCTACGGGAGTTTACCTCCGTAGTGAAGGAGACCGAATTCTGTTCGGCCTTGATAACCTTGATCAAAACTTTGGCTTCAGTGAAGGGATGGATTGGGACT
>CAJWPN010000103.1:0-4110 GCA_913045345.1 uncultured Gemmatimonadales bacterium | reverse complement strand
AAACACGATCAATCCTTAAGGATGTAGACGAACTGCTCACACAGCAGCAGATCCGTGAAGCCCTTGAGTTGACACGTGATACAGACGCTCCGGCAGCCAACATCCTGTATGCTGGCCTCGAGCGAAGTGAAGAAGGTACCGATCGCGTTATGAAGGCAATAGAAAATCAGGGCCTGATCGAGATGAGTAAGCTTGAAAGTGGGCTCGTAGTGCTTGCGACGCTCTCGACGATTGCGCCACTCCTAGGCTTTTTGGGGACGGTGATCGGCATGATTATCGCCTTCCAGTCGATTGAGGCTGCAGGTGAAGTTGAGGCAACTCTTGTTGCTGGAGGTATTAAGGTCGCGTTATTGACGACAGCAGCCGGTCTCGCCATCGCGATCCCGGTATCGATCGGTCACAATTATTTTGTCTCCTTCATCGATAGTCTTGTGATCGACATGGAAGAATCAGCCCAAAAGATGGTTGACACCTTGCATGCAATGTCGAAATAGCATATTTGGCTGACGGTCATAAGGTACTGAGTGAAAAGAGGCCACCCCGTTTGGGGGTGGCCTCTTTTTTATTGTTTTCCATGGTGACAAGGCCCAACGGTCATTAACGATGTAATGGTTGTAGCTCGGAGTTTTTGGATGCGTCGATGCTGAGAGTGTTCCTGGTTGTCATGATTGTAATTGCTGCAGTTGGAGCAATCACTCCCCAAGGTAGTTCCTATCGTTCCCTCCTATTATCACCAGCAGACTCCGCACTGGTCGAGTTCGAAGCTGGCCGGTTTTGGCATGCTGCTCGAATGCTTCGAGAGGAGGGTGCTGCAGCCGGGAAGCCTGAGGATGTACTTCTGCTTGCCCGAGCCGAGGCCGGTTGGGGGAATTGGTCAGCTGTAGCTGAACTCCTGGATGGGGCTGAATGGTTATCTGAAGAGTCAGGTGCCATTGGGCTCTATATACTTGGTAGGGCTTGGGAGGCCCAGGGACAGTGGGCAGAGGCGGCTGAGTCGTATGGTCGCTATGTGGACCTTGGTTCATTAGGGACGACCAGACATCATGCGTCTATCGTTAGGTGGACTCGAAGTCTTTGGAAGTCTGGCGAACGAGAGGCTTCTTTCATCAGCTTACGACAACTTGAGCCACACTTGGGTGCTCAGAGCTGGACTGCTTTAGAACTAGCCCTGGGAGAGGCCCGGGACGGTAACGTATCGTGGGTGGAAGACCTTCTAGGCATGATGGAGCAGCCCCTGGCCCAGCTCTCCGGTTGGCGTCTCTTGCCGGATGCCTTGTTCGAATCAGGGGACTTGATTGGGGCGACTGAAGCTTTTCGTGAAGCATACCAACAGCTCACTGCTGACCGTCGGGCGACTGCAGCGATCGAGCTCGGGGAGCTTCTCCTCGATGGTGGGGATACAGCCACAGCACGCGGGTTGTTATTGGAAGGTCTTGAGGAAGCTCCTGGTGTTTTTCGCGATCGAGCTGCAGCAGAACTGTTTGACCTGGGAGACAGCAATCGCGAGTTGACCCTTGAGCTTGCGCGTATCCTCGATCGCGCAGGTGACGGACGCCGCGCTCTTATGGGGTACGATAGAGTTGTAGCCCTTTCTGCAAATACGATAGACGGGGTGCCTGTACCTCTGCCGATGCGAGTCGAGCGTGCACGACTTATGGGGACCGTACAAACCAGGCAGGAAGAAGCGATTCAAGAATTTAGAGCAATTCGAGACATAACCACGGATGATCGTATCGGTGGGCGCAATCTTGAATTGTGGGCCCAGCTGCGAAGAAGACAGGGGCTAGATGAACATGTTCGTACACTTCGGCGCTGGCTCCTCGAAGAGCATCCGAATAGTTCGGAAGCCGCAGAAGTAGCCTGGTCACGAGCAAGCCAGGCTGATAGCCGGGGTGAACTAGACTCGGCATTGCGCCAATATGCTGCCTTGAGTTCTAACGCTCGATCCCATGCTAGGGCTGGACAGGCTAGGATGCGTTCAGGTCAGATTTATTTAGGACGTTCAGATAGAGTACAAGCCGCAGGAGTCTTTGAGGGATATCTGGAGGATTTTCCGGAGGGACGACGTTGGCAAGAAGCATCATACTGGGCTGGACGAATGCGTATGGAGTTAGGTGATACTTCGGCTGCCGAAAAACATATCCGACAGATCAAAACCCGGGATCCTGTTTCATACTATGCGGTGATAGGAGCCGAACTCCTCGGTGAGTTGTACACGATGAATGTTTCAGATGCAGATGATCCTGCTATCCCGCCATGGTTGAACAGAGGACTCAGCGACATCGACTTGTTTACTGAAGCGGGACTCGAGCAGGCTGCCGCTGCGGAGATTAACAGACTCAGAGAAGCAGCAAGAACTTCAAAGAACGACATGCTTGGTCTAGCCGAAGGTCTGATTGCTCGGGGGCGCACGATTGATGGAATCAACTTGGGTTGGGCGTTGCGTGACGAAGGGCATGAGTGGGACTCTCGCCTGATCCGAGTTGCGTTCCCCCTCCCCTACCTCGACTTGATCCAAAGAGAGGCCATGGAATGGGGGGTGGATCCGATCATTCTTGCGGCGATCATTCGGCAAGAATCCGCATTCAAGGCGGACATCGTCAGTCGTGCTGGGGCAATCGGACTAATGCAGGTGATGCCACCGACAGGTGCTCAGCTAGCGCGAGTACACGGGCCTTCAGACTTCCAGGAGACGCACTTGGCATCACCTGAAGTCAGCCTTCATCTAGGCGCTGCATACTTTGTGGAAATGAGTGCACGTTACGACGGTGTGCTACCGCTTATTCTGTCAGCATACAACGCTGGTCCAACTAGGGCGACTCGATGGAAGCAGTACCCAGAAATCTCTGATCTACTCCGTTTTACCGAGCGCATTCCATTTGTCGAAACCAGGGGTTATGTCAAGAATGTTAGGAGAAACCTCGGGATTTATGGGTTTCTTTATGGACAGAATTGACCTTGCTGAATCCCGAAGCAGAAACGCTCACTGTGCCCTTATTTAGCTGGGATCGGATCGGCTTGCGGCCACCCCCGGTGCGCTCTAAGGTGAGACTGTAATTCAATACGGAGGAGGCTGTGTGAAAGGGACCGTCAAATGGTTTAATGATTCAAAAGGGTACGGATTCATCGAGCAAGCCGAGGGCAATGACTTGTTTGTTCATTTTTCCGCGATCCTTAGTGAAGGATTCCGGACGCTGCAGGAAGGGGAAGAGGTGGAATTTGAGCTCGGAGAATCAGATGTCGGCTCCCAGGCCTATAATGTTATTCGAATATGAAGATTATTGGGCCATAGAACTCAAGCCTCTCCTTTGCTGGCCTAAAGGGGACTTATTTAAAGACGATCTTCATTCTTGAGTATACCCCCCAAGGATGTTCCCCGGATTTTCTTGATTGACGCTTACGCGCTGATCTACCGTTCTTACTTTGCATTTATCAAGAGGCCGCTTACCAATGCGGCAGGTGAGAACACTTCTGCACCCTTTGGCTTTACTCGTTTCCTGCTAGACATACGTGAGAATTTTGACCCGGATTACTTAGCAGTAGTTTTTGATGCAGGTGTATCATTCCGCGACGTTGAATATCCGGAATACAAGGCTACACGAGAGAAGATGCCCGATGATCTTAGGGCTAGTCTGGGGCGAATACGAGATATCTTAGATGGCTTTAATGATCCGGTCGTGGAGCTCGAAGGATATGAGGCAGATGATGTGATTGGCACGCTGGCCATTAAAGCTAGAGATCAGGGGCTAGAGGCGGTAATTGTTTCCGGTGACAAGGATTTTTATCAGCTAATTGGTCCTGGAATTCACCTTTTGAATCCGGGACGTGGTGGTGCTACAGGCGTAGCCTCTGAATGGGTCACAGAAAAGAACGCTATCGAAAAGTTCGGGATCCCTCCCTCCCAGGTTGCAGATTACTTAGCTCTAGTTGGAGACTCTTCGGACAATGTGCCAGGTGCTCCGGGTATAGGTCAGAAGACTGCTTCATCCTTGCTGCAAAACTATGAGGACATAGAACAACTCATTGCTCATGCGGAGGAACTGAAACCCCCAAGAGCTTCCAAGTCTCTTCAAGAAAATGCGGAGAAAGTTCGTTTATCGAAGAGGTTGG
>CAJWPN010000102.1:0-4271 GCA_913045345.1 uncultured Gemmatimonadales bacterium | reverse complement strand
CTCGGTCCTATCGGTAACCTCGTTCACGCCCTCATAATTCGGCAGCAGTTGGAATCGATTTTCGACTACAGGAAACAAGCGATCGAAGAGATCTTCGGAATTAGTGATACATAGGGCTAATGCTTCATGAGATATAGCTTCCCATCCAATCTCAATCCAAAGAAATTGTGCACATGATTGAAAACACACGAGCGATCGTCGTAAGTCAGTTCGGAGGCCCCGAGGTCCTGGAGTGGCAAGAAAGTGAATTGCCACCAATGGGCCCAACTGATGTGCTGGTCCGTCACACAGCTGTAGGGCTGAACTTCATTGATGTATATCACAGGACCGGCCTCTATCCGTTAGAGCTGCCTTTCACACCGGGAGTAGAAGCCGCAGGGATTATTGAAGCAGTCGGATCGAATGTCGATGATCTAAGCCCTGGTGAAAGAGTAGCCTACACAGGAAATGGACCGCCCGGATCATACAGTGAAAAAAGGGTTCTGCCACAAACACGACTAGCCCGACTTCCGGATGCGATTGATAATCGCACTGCTGCCGCAATCATGCTCAAAGGGTGCACAGTCGAGTACCTCGTGAATCGGACGTTCCCTATCTCTGCCGGAGATGTGGTCCTACTCCATGCAGCCGCTGGGGGAGTTGGATTGATCGCCTCACAATGGCTCAACGCTCTAGGTGCAAAGGTTATTGGTACAGTGGGATCAGAGGAGAAAGGTGAATTAGCGCGAACAAGTGGGTGCGACGAGGTGATCCTGTACCGTGTTGAGGATGTAGCTGATCGGGTTCAAGAAATTACAGATGGGAGAGGAGTAGACGTCGTGTACGACTCGGTTGGAGCTGCGACCTTCGAGGCTTCGATCAAATCCCTTCGGCCACGTGGGATGATGGTCACCTTCGGAAATGCATCAGGACCTGTGCCACCCGTGCCCCCACTCCTGCTTTCACAAAGTGGTTCGCTATTCCTAACACGTCCTGTCTTAGCGCATCATTACACTGATCCGACCGAAGCTGCTGAAGGCATAGCCAAGCTCTTCGATATGGTGCTATCCGGTAAGGTCACCCCACTTATTGGCCAAGAATATTCACTGTCAGATGCTTCCAAGGCTCATCAGGACCTTGAGAACCGTAAGACCATCGGCTCGACCGTGCTCGTAACCTGACAGCTCAAGATTCCACCTGCTCACCTAAACAAACGTACTTAGGGTCCAGATTCTATATGAAACAGCTTGTTATAAATGACCCATGTTTCGTCAGCTTTTACCAGTGAGAGCGTGTCCAAGAATGTGAATCCGAGGTACTCATCTCTTACCCTAGCACCAGCAGTTATACCAGCTACCTCGATACTAAGGATCTCTGTGTTCAGAGTCTCTCCGTTCTCTTGTGGAGAAGGCTGTTGCGCGGCAACCAAATCACCAAATTCATCTCGGCTCATTTCGTGAAACTCCCCGGCGAAAATCCCTGTAACTTTCGCATTCGGATGAAAGGCTGCGTTAACCATATCCTTACTTGATTGATACATGCTATCGAAGTAAGTCTGGATTGTTGCTTCGATTGCTGCTCTTTCACTCATAAATACTCCTATCCTAAAGAGATACTTCCTGCTAGTGATCTGAAATCGTTCTAGGGTCCCGTTTATTGGTCTCAAGGGTCTCTAAAACTTGCTTCCACTCAAATTTCTCACCGATACCTCTAACATAGTGGTCCATCCATGCCATCTCACTGACCGCTTTGACCAGCCGGTTTCTAGGGTCAGGAATTCCATGGCTACGACCGGGATACATAAACAACTCCGTTGGCACACCAAGCTTTTTTAACGCCATATGGAGTTCCACGGACTGTGGGCTTGGAACTCTCGGGTCACCTTCAACCACGTGAACCATTGTCGGGGTTTTCGCAGCAGCAATGTACTTCAGTGGAGACTGGTCCCAGTACGGATCAAAGTTCTCGTAGAGAAAGTCATCCCCGATATAGAACTGACGATTCCTCTGAACGTCACTCTGAGCATACATGCTAATCCAATTCATCGTACCCGCGCCGGAGCTTATGGCCTTGAAGCGATCAGTGTGTGTCAGAATCCAATTTGACCAGTGGCCACCAGCACTCCAGCCCAACGCTCCCATACGTTCGGAGTCAACGATGCCCTCCTCGATCAGGTAATCTACACCTGTCATGATGTCGTCGAAGCCGAGAGTAAAATAGTCACCTACGATGTCTGTCCGATGAGCGTTGCCGTAGTTCGTAGACCCTCGGTAGTTAGGCTTAAGCACTGCGTAGCCTGCTCCCGCATAGACTTGCGCATTGTATCCACCATTGAATCGCAGTTGGTCCGCAGATGCTGGCCCCCCATGAATAGCGACGATGAGCGGATAGCGTGTTCCTTCTGAGTAACCAACTGGATAGACCAGGACTCCACCTACGGTCTTCCCGTCAGTTGAAGTCCAGTTGATCTCCACCTCCTCACCAAAGCTGACATCTCTCAGCTGCTGATTCGCGTCAACAAGCTGAATCCAGGATGATCGATCCATTACTCCTTCTACGTTCGCAGTCGTGAAAACTGTAGGCGGAGTAACGGGATCCGAATATCCAATCAGGATCACACCACTGTCCTCGTCACGGCTAACGGAAAGAGCTGCTCGCTCGTGCGTGAGCTGGCGCACCTGGCCAGTCTGGACATCCATCGCATGCAGTTGGGTGGTGACCGTCACACCCGCATTGAAATAGATGGTGGTGGCATCATCTGACCAGAAACCAGCTCGTATATTTTCATCGAACTCTGTGCCAATCTTCCGGAATGCTCCACCCCCGTCATCCACAGCACGGACATACATCCGGCTATTGGTCATCGAATAGCGCTCCATATCATCCGGTGCAGTGAACGCAATCCAGCGGCTATCCGGCGAGAAGCTCAGTCCGGACTCGCCAACCTCATAGTTGTCTGTTAGGCGCTCGACTTGTCCGCTACTCACCTCCATAAGGTATTGGTCTGTATAGAGACGAGCCTGTGTGATGTTTCGTTCGTAACGCTCGGTTGATCCCCCTGCAAAGCCTATCCAACGACCGTCTGGCGAGATCGTAAACCCATCTACGCTATACGATTCACTGGTGGTCATCGGGCTTTCACTGCCGGAACCGAGGTCGAGTGACCAGAGCCTAGAGAAGGGAGTTGTGGCGTTCTTTACGTCCACAGTGAAGCCTTCTTCCAAGCGCAGTTTCTCATCCTCATCGAACTCGTCAGGACGCACGAAGTAGATATGATCTCCATCAGGGCTGAAGTCCCACTGTTCGATGCCAGCCTCACCCTCCGTGAGCTGCTCAGCTTCACCCGCGGGCAGATCAGCAACTAATGTTCCAAATAGCTGCTCCTGTCCGGACTCGCCACTCCGGTAAACAAGCCAGCGCCCATCTGGACTGAAATCAAACCCCGACACCCCTTCCTCGGCTTCCGTGACCTTCTGAGCTTCACCACCATCGTGACGCATCATGTACAGCTGGTTGCCCTCTGATTCTCCGGAGTCGCGATTCGATAGAAATACAAAAAACGAGCCATCCGGAGACCAAGTGGGCTGCGTTTCGTTCTTATCGTCAGTGAACGTAAGTCTTCGACTCGAAGACACCCCATCTGCCAATGACACGATATGGATATCACTTTGAGAGCTTGCTTCCACCCAATCGGGCGTCGTAACGGTATAGAGCATAAGCGCCCCATCCGAACGAGGGACCCAAGACCCAGCTCGTTTAAGTTCCTGCACATCCATGAACGTGAAGGTTCGCTGTTGGGCACTGACTTCTCCCGCCCATGTGAGCGCAAGCACAGCGATGAGAAGGCGTGTGGCTGACGGAAAACGCATATCGTCCTCGATCGGTAGATATTGATACAGTTCTGGCAATGAACCCGCCTCAGGGCAGGTACGCAATAATGGGCTAGAAGGAGGCAAATGGCACGCGATAGGCCTTGATCCAGCCTGAAAAAATCAAGATCTGGCACTCCTGGAACCATGAAAACCAGTCGTTATTAGGGAAAAAGTCTTTGCAATCTCTAGCAAACAGTGTGTATTTTTCCTTTCAGCAAGACTCGCTGAAAGCTTCCCGGACATACGGAGAAGGCTGAACATGCGCCACCGACTTACAAGCTCTCTCGGCATTCTAATCGGCACCCTACTCATCGTTACGATCCCGCTTCAGGCCCAACAAGGTTCTATTAATGGCCAGGTGACAGATCAAAGTACGGGTCAATCACTCGCTCAAGCTCAGATCCAGGTGCTCGGCGGAGG
>CAJWPN010000101.1:0-4431 GCA_913045345.1 uncultured Gemmatimonadales bacterium | reverse complement strand
TCGGAAGCGCTAGAGAAGGTCCCACGGTAGAGGCTCGCACATGACTATGGCCGTTATCGTCTTTCCACGTCTCCTCATGCTTATAGTAAGCATCGTGAGGTGCTAGACGCTCCATCGCATTGCGAATGTCATATTTGACTAGCCCGGGCTCGAATTCAAGTGTGGACAATGCCGCGGTCGAGCCGTGCACCAAGAGTGCAGCCTGCCCGGTATTGATCCCAGAGTCAGCTACTGTCTCCTGAACATTGGCTGTCAGGTCGATGATGTGGCTATCACCATCGGTTTCACACGAGATCGTGTTGTGTTCAGCTATCATCAGTTCTGTTCCCTTAGCTAGTGACCAATCAAGGTGAGGCAGGAAAGGGCTTCCTGGGTTCATTGCCCTTGAGAGGTGGTAGGGCGCTCTCGTCAAAATCCAGGTCCGGTCTCCATGCTTAATCCTATTTAGCAGGATACAATTCTACACTGACCTTAGACGACTATGAGCACAAGCGGACTTGGTTCTTCCATGCCGTACGTGGTTATGTTTCGCGTCTTATGTCCATATCTAGCACGAATGATGCAGCTGCACCGGTCTCAGGACGAGATCGGATGATTATCTATATCTCAATTCTGCTTGCACTCTTTCTTGCTGCATTAGACCAAACGATCGTAGCAACTGCTCTCCCTAGTATGATTGAGGATTTGGCCGGGGTTGAGCGTTATGCCTGGGTTGCCACTTCATATCTTCTGGCTTCCACATCCTTGGCTCTAGTATACGGCAAGTTCGCCGACACATATTCCAGGAAGATTGTGACGCTTTGCGCGATCGCCCTTTTCCTCGTTGGCTCGATGCTCTGCGGACTCGCAGGGGAATTTGGGGATCTTCCAGTGATTGGTGATGGGATGTCTCAACTGGTGCTTTTCAGGGGCATTCAGGGCGCAGGTGGGGGTGGAATCTTCGCGATGACGTTTACTGTGATAGCTGATTTGTTTACCCCTGCGGAGAGAGGGAAATATCAAGGGTTTGTAGGCGCGGTATTTGGAATTGCATCGGTGTTAGGGCCGCTAATCGGTGGGCTACTGACAGACCATGCAGGTGGACTGATTCCAGGAATCGAAGGTTGGCGCTGGGTTTTCTATGTGAACGTACCCGTTGGAGGCCTGGTGTTGTGGGTCATTATCCGTCGCATGCCTAGACTTGATCCACCGAAGGGTTCGATCAAGCCTGATCTAATTGGGGCCGCCTTGTTATTGGGTGGTCTAATACCAGCAACGCTCGCACTGCAACTCGATAAGCGACGCTATCCTTGGCTGCCTGGGCTGGATTCAAATACGGCTCTTTGGTCCTGGGAATCCTGGCTGACGATCTGTTTGATTATTACTGGATGCTTGCTACTGGCTTCTTTTGTTCGACGTTCACGTGTCGCTCCTGGTCCGATTCTCGAGATGCGACTTTTTGCCAACCCCGTGTTCCGAAGAGCGAATGCCTCGACCTTCTTTTTTGGGGCATCATTAATGTCTGTCTCACTCTTCTTGCCCTTATTCCTGGTGAACGTTTTAGGAGTATCCGCAACAGAAGCAGGAGCTGCCCTGATTCCGTTCTCTCTGGGAATAGTCTTTTCTGCTACGCTAGCAGGTCAGATTGTCAATCGTGTGGGGTATAGGCCTCAAATCGTTCTGGGATCTCTGATTTTTATCTCGGCTACAATTTTGCTTGCTACGATGGGGCCCGAAGTTCCTTATAGTCGGGTCGCAATTTTTACGGTGATGTGTGGTCTGGGAGTGGGACCTGCGATGCCACTTTTTACCTTAGCGATCCAAAATGCAGCTGATGTTCGTTTCATTGGCCAGGTAACAAGCGCATCACTTTTCTTTCGCCAAACTGGTGCCACTGTGGGTGCGGCCCTCATGGGTACTCTGCTCGGCACAACGCTTTGGGTAGCCTTCTCCTCGATTGATATGCCGACAGAGGTGACCGATCGCGGCATCGTTGCGGAAGAGTTTGTTTCGAATGGAGGAGCTGAGTTGCCGGACCTTGTGCGGGCGACGTACGAAAGTATTGCAGCCACTGAGCCAGTGGCTGAAGCAGCATTAATTATGGCGGAAGGAGAGCGCGTTGCAGAGGAAGTTACTGAGGCGGTCAGAGCTGCATTCGCGCTGGCTACTTCGCGGATTTATTGGCTAGCCACCATCATTACCGCTCTGGGTGGAATATTAGCGATTCGGATACCCGAGCTACCGCTTCGTACGACACATGATCGTTCGGAGACAATGTCTTCGGACCTATAGTGAGATGTCAGCCGACTGCTGTTGGATCTAGTGGTAACGGGTCTTTCTAGATCTCTTTCGCGGTCCTAGAGATGAAGCCAATACGTTGCCCAACCAGATATCGATCCTACGTTGATATCACGAATACGTGACCACTCGCCCAGTCGGTCAATCATCTTTTAGGAGAGAAGTGATGAGTGAAGACTTTGATCCTACCCAGAAGGATTTGGATGCGGGTTTTGAAGTCCTAGGCTCATTTGAGCGCTTCAGTCAGAAGAATGACATCTACTCAAGGGCATTTTGGGACCCGGAAGTAAGATCAGAGAAGACTGATCGCTTCTTCGAGACCTATCGAACTCCACTGAAGGAGTGGAAGTCTGCAGACGGCTTCAGGCAGCGCGATTATGCACTCCGCAACGCTTCCTGGCACCTACCTGACATTTTCGCTGAACTAAAAGAAGACCAGAACCGTCGAGAGGGTTTCTTAGATCCCTTTACGGTCCACCGACAAGGTCCAGAAGAGTGTGTTGAGGTTGAATCTCCTACTGAAATGAGCCGTGAGATCAAGCACGTAGCCAAGGTCTTTGGTGCTGATCTCGTTGGGATTACGGCCTACGATGAGCGTTGGGTCTATACTCACGCCTATAGTCGACAGGGTGAAACAGAGAAGGAACAGGAACTCCCTAGCGACCTACCTAACGTTATCGTGATTGTTCAGGAAATGAACAGGGATTTAATAGAGACGGTACCCTCGGCGCTCAGCGGCACAGCAACTGGCGTAGGCTACTCACAAGACACCCTTGTTCTACTTGGGTTATCTCAGTATGTGATCAACCTCGGATACAGGGCCGTCGCCACCATGAATGATACAGCCCTCGCGATTCCTTACGCACTCAAGGCGGGGCTCGGTGAATATGGTAGGCATGGCCTACTGATCACGAAGGAGTTTGGTCCTCGGGTGCGCATTGGTAAAATCTTCACTGATTTACCACTTGCCCATGATCATCCGAAGACTTTCGGTGTCACGGAATTCTGTAAAATCTGTCGTCGTTGTTCTGATGCATGTCCCGTCAATGCGATTCCGGATGGCCAGCCTTCAGATGTCGTTTACAACAAGTCCAATATTCGTGGCGTTCGAAAGTGGACAGTTGATGCGGAACCATGCTTCAAGTTCTGGACAAATCAAAACTCGGATTGTTCGATATGCGTGCGAGTCTGTCCCTACAACATGGATCTTAGCGGCTTCTGGTCGCGGGTGTGGTTGTGGCTTGCCGGTACCCCCTTACGTCGGATTGCACTCTGGATGGCTGACTTCTTCACACCCTCTAATCGGGTTAGTCCTAGTGTCTGGTGGCGTAAGGGAACACAGTCCTAGGGCACTAGCAGATCAGAACTCAGCATGATCTTGAAGAGGGCCTGCGTCCAGGTTTATCTGTCTGACAGGTTGCTTATCTCTAGGACCAGTTCACCATAGCGCGACATTCACACCCAGGCTGATAACTCTTGGGTTGAGCGCTGTCTCTTTTAGGAAAGTCCAACGGATCTCGAGTTGTGGGCTGAAAGGAGTACCTGCGATGCCTCCAGCTTTTAGTCCACTAACTATGCTGTAGCCTCGAACAGTTCTGCGCCCAGCAGTTAGCTCGGAGCCAAACATTGTGTTCCTCCAAGCCAGCCCACCACCTAAATAGAGTCCACCTGCTGTTGTTCCGGTGTTATATACAGCCTCAAGGTTGAACTGGTACTCCTTGAGTTGATTCAGGAAGGTGATGTTAGCCCCCGAAATAAGTTCAACAGTACCACTCGGAAGCACGGGGATACGCATCTGTGCGCCCGCGACCTCACCCGACGGTTGATTATCATATCCCACGTATAAGCCAATCGAGACTGGGCTCCAACTCTGGGAGGTGGCTTCCTCCTGCCCACGCCGTTGACCGTTGACACCGAGTGGGGTGATGAGCGTCACCAGCATCATGATTCCAGTGACTGTGATCATTGAAAACCATATTCGTTTCATGCGGTGTGTGAATCCCTATCCAAGGAATGACGCAAGCAGCCGATGGAAATGGTGTGGGCCTTTTTCACGGCTAGGACTGTATCTCCCACGATCGTAAAGTCTAGAGCGAACACCTTTTTGCGCTGATTCTACGATCTCTTCATCCTCCATTTCAATTCTGTAGAGGT
>CAJWPN010000100.1:0-4523 GCA_913045345.1 uncultured Gemmatimonadales bacterium | reverse complement strand
GGAGGATCTCGTTCATCTGCTTGATCTCTTCCAAGTTTGCCAGATTCTCCGGTGAAGATACGAAGATTGAGAGGAATGGATTTCCAAGTGTTGATGGACCCATGTGCAGTACCTGTACCCGATTGCTCCTCTCACCAATCATGTCATAGTAATCGACCAGCTTATCCCACCGAGCCAGCTCTCGGTCGGCTCCCATCACATGTCCGAAGAATTCCTCAGGTGTAGGGATTTCCTGCGCGTCAGCCCAAACTGGCAGTGTAGGGACAAGCGCAAGGAGGAGGATCGAGCGAAGCACAGGGCGATGCAGATTCATAAATCTCTCCAAAGGTCTGCGAAAACCAGGAGGGAAGCCTAGTCTCCTAGGATCGACAGCGGCAAGGGACCCCTCGGGTGAATGGTGTCTAGAGATCACCAAGAGCTGGCTGTTTCATCTAACCAGATACAGATGTTCTAATCAGGACTTCATATTGGAACTATTTGGCTGCGCACCTGCTCGATCACCGTTGGTCCTATTCTACAGCATCCCCCGATCCCCCGCGCACCAGTCCTCTGCCACATTACAGCCATCTCAACCCAGTTTTCCCCAGAATCGGCTCCGATCCACGTCTTATTCCTAGCATCCCAGTTTTCCCCAGAATTCGGATAGACAATGACCGCCCGTTCAGTCCTCGACTGAATCCGAGTAATAAGCTCATTCATGAACCTTGGAGCTGTGCAATTGACTCCCACACCCACGAGGCCTTCGATATTCTCACAGAGATCTACAGCGCTCTCGATGGGCGAACCGTCACTTAGGTGGCCACCGTCCCGGCAACTGAAACTAATCCAACCGCGTGCGTTTGGAGTTTCGTCGAACAGACCCAAGAGGACTCCTGCCTCATCCATTGACGGAATCGTCTCACATACGACCAGGTCTGCTTCAGAAGTCGCAAGCAACCTAAAACGGCGTTTGTGAAAGTCGATTAAATCCTGATCAGTGATCCCGTAACGACCATCGTACTCCGAACCGTCAGCCAAGTATGCACCGTATGGTCCTACACTTGCTGCAACTAATGGACGGATGCGACTACTAGGCCTGGGGAGATTCGACCAAAAATCATTAACTGAATCCAAGGCAAGCAAGACCGAACGAATCAGCAGCTCATCTGTACCAGCCTCGTCAAAACCGAAACGGGAGAAGCCCTCATAGCTTGCCTGATAGCTTGCTGTAGTGATGCAGTCTGCACCCGCTCCTAGAAATGAATGGTGAACAGCACTGATTTCGTGAGGTGAATCAATCAGCATCTGGGCTGACCACAGCTGGGAGTTCAGGCTATGTCCCCGTTCTTCAAGGCAAGTTGCCAGACCCCCGTCTAGAATGACCACACCTTGGCGGTCAAGAATGTCTTGGAAGGGGTCAGTCATTCAAGAAAGCAGATGGTCAAGATCTTCATCAAACAGTCCTCAATTGCTCCAGGGTGGAATTACTTGATTGGTGCGCGCATAAGCGATGCTCTGACCTAAATGCTCATGAAGGTGAACTACGGCTCGAATCCACACATCACCTAGGGTGGTTTCGCTCGTACCCAACGTAATTTGGCGATTCAGATCTCTAGCGGTCGCGTGCATCGCCCTAGAAAGAAATTCGAACGACGCATCTACTGTCTCAATTACTTCATCCCTATTTAGCTCACGCTCCTGAAATGCCCGGAAAGTCGAAGCATCTTCATTAATCCCAGTTTCCGGGGGTGCAGCGATACCCATAAGCGTTGGGACAAAGAAATTGTCTGCTGCTATGTGTCGATAAACCTCAGATACCGAGCGTACCCCATCCATAGGACCCCACAGGTATGCATCTTCCGGCATTGCAACTGCAAGTGACCGGAATTTCTCATGCAAGATCTCCACCGTACCAACAAGGTCCTCGAAGGCTAGTACATCGGATTCAATGCGGTCTGCCGAAAAATCTTTCTCAAATGAGAACGAAGCATCGAGTCCAGATAGGGCAACTAGCAGAATCACCATGGTCGCGAGCAGTAAGGATGGTTTGTTCATTTGAAAACCCCATGGTCATGGACTCGATCACACTAGAGTCAAGCTTACGACAACAGAATAGAAGTTATAAAGATCTCGATCTGGGTCGATTTAGTACTTCATAAGAAAAACGGGCCGCCCCCTGAATGGGGGCGGCCCGCCTCTGTTAGGGAAAAACCCTGCCTTATGAGACCTGAACTACGTTCTCTGCAGCAGGACCCTTTGATCCCTCGACCATATCGAACTCCACTGTTGCGCCCTCAGCGAGGGTCCTAAACCCATCAGACTGAATTGCGCTGTGGTGGACGAAGCAATCCTTGCTTCCATCCTCAGGTGTAATGAATCCGAAACCTTTCTGGTCATTGAACCACTTCACGGTGCCCTTCATACGTATCATCTACTCCGTTTGGTGTTACGAGCGTCGGAGTGTCCCGGATGATCCGTACCCACCGACTACGATTAATGAATTCAAGCAAATGCTTGAGTGGCACGTAGCCTCGCAATGAAGCAGGGCTTAGTCAATATGGCACGAGAAAATTGTGGAGCCCTCAAATTATGAGTTGGTATTTGTTATCCGGGATCGGTATACGCTGTCGGGGTCATTTGCAATCACGGATTTGCCTACCAGGCATCACCCTACTGAGCTTATGGCAGCCATTATCCGACATACCAGGGAGAAAAGAGAATGAAAGCAGCTAAACACGGTTCGACAGCATTCATGGTGATGTTAATGGCTTGCACTAATGGCACCCCTGAAAATGGCTCGCCCTCTACTGAGGTAGATCTTCAATCTACCAATCCGGAAGAGATAACTCGTAGAGTCCCGCAGTTTGAGAACGAACACGTTGAAGTCTGGAAAAGCATCATTATGCCTAACCAGCCACTCACGATGCACCGTCATGATAATCCCCGCGCACTGATCTCACTCACCGGGGGTACTTTGCGCGTAGTCAACCAGGACGGAGATACACATGACATGACTTGGGAAGCAGGTAGTGCCTATTGGCTAGAAGCAGATCCGCCGGGCGAACTCCACGGGGATGTCAACGAGGGAACGGAACCAGTAGAGGTTATTGTGGTGCAGCTTAAAGGGGCAGGTACTAGCTGAAGCTGACTGTCCCCCGGGTTAGGCACCCTTCTTTGAGTTCTGGTCGGAAAGAAGACAGAGTAGCTCGTAAGCCATCGTCGCCCCAGCCAGTGCAGTAATGCCGTTCGGGTCGAATGGCGGGGAAACTTCAACAACGTCTGCGCCAAGCAATTGCACTCCACGCAGTTCTCGAAGGATTGTAAGGGCCTCAACCGTGGTGAGTCCCCCAACTTCCGGCGTGCCAGTACCAGGTGCAAAAGCAGGGTCTAGGCCATCTATATCAAAGCTCAAGTATGTCGGTGCATCTCCAACGATATCCCTTGCCTCTCTGGCAGCAGCCTCTGCACCGATTTGAGTGAATTCATCCATGAATACGACTCGCATCCCGGTCGCTTCCGAAAAGTCCCACCCTTCCATCGAGTTCTGAGCTCCGCGGATTCCGATTTGTACGGTCCGGTTAGGATCAATCAGCTCTTCCTCTACCGCCCGACGAAAGGGCGCCCCGTGGCTGAGCCCAGAACCCATGAATGAATCCCACGTATCCGTATGGGCATCTACCTGTATGAACCCGAGAGGTCCATCCTTAGCGAGTGCCCTGAGGATCGGAAGCGTTACAGAGTGGTCTCCTCCTATCGCTAGAGACATCAAGCCATCATCACCCATGGCCCGGAAGAATGTTTCGATCTCCTCATGCACGGCTGCGATGTCATAAAGATTCTCAAACGGCACGTCACCCGCATCTCCAATCCGACAAAGCTCAAAGGGATTTAGCCGTGTAACGGGGTGGATCGCACGGATCATACTTGAGGCACTTCGCACCTCCCTGGGACCATGACGTGCACCTGGCCGGTTAGTCACCGCTCCGTCATAAGGAACCCCAACCATAGCAATATCGAACCCTGATCGATCATCGATCAGAGGCGCCCTCATGAATGTAGGAAGGTGCATAAATCTCGGCGCGGACCTAACAGTATCGGAAACCACCGCTTACTCCCCCCTTGAAGGGCGTCCTGACTTTCTCGCGTTCTCAGACATTTACACAGCTATGTCCTGCAGATCGCTGGGGCATATCCGTGACATGCAAATCAAAAAATGACGAGTGGATTGATCGGACTACCAAGCCCGCCAGGTATCCGCATTGGCGCTGCACTGAATAGAAAACTCCAGCGACCACGTACCTCAGCTTCTCTAGCAACTTCTTCAAGATCAAGGTTGTCGAACAATGGAGTTCCCATCCCCACCAACAGTAGCTGATGTAGCGGATGGGTGAAGCCCTCCACGCCCGAAGGCAGAACGTCAGTGATCCCATCCGAGCCGATCGCCGCAATGTCTTTGTCTCTAAGCCAACCAGCGGTCGAGACATGAAGTCCAGCGAGTTGGCGCCCCGCTGCCCAGGGACCGTCCTGCGCACGCTTAGCCCAGC
>CAJWPN010000099.1:0-4527 GCA_913045345.1 uncultured Gemmatimonadales bacterium | reverse complement strand
CGTAACCCGAGGAGAATGGCCTTGATGTGCTCCATACCTGGTACACGCGGATCCCCTAATGCACCTAGGAAGACAGCATCATGATCATCAGCTAGTGCGCTGAATTCCTCTTCAGTGATTGCTACTCCATCCCTCAGATAGCGCTCTGCACCCAAATCCCAATCCACAAGTTCTAAGTCGAGCGACTCTATATCATCCAGGGCAGCAAGCACCTTACGTGCTTCTCCCATTACTTCGACACCAATACCATCTCCGGGAATAACAGCGATTCTGGGCATCTGATAACTGAGAGATGAAGTGTGGAGTCAGGGACAGATCCCTTAGAGCGATCGAGAGATTAAGGCCCGGCTTCCACCACCACCACCCCACGGCCGGGCGCTCCACTCCCCTCTAGCAAAAACGGATAGCGTCCTGGAGGTCCATTAGAGAAATGAACAATGTATCTACTCTCCTGTGTAACTAATGGAGGTGAAGCAACCTGGTCAGTACGTTCCAAGAAAGTTCGGGCGGCAACACTCAGGCTGTCCAATTCAAAAACGATCTCGTGTACTAACCAATCCGCGCTTACAAATTCGACATAGCTTCCTGAAGTTACCACCGTTTCCAAAGGGTCAGCGTGCTCTCTATCTCCACCCCTAATAACGATCCGATGTACTTGGTCACGATCCCCAAGTCCTAATTCCAGACGGAGGACATCATCAGGATGCAAACCCGGATCTCCAGAGCATGATGTAAGCCAAGCGGCCAAAAATACAATGAGTGAAACACGACCAATCGACACATCTTGTAACATGCAGGTCATCCGTCTAACTCAATCTGCACGAACCCCGCGTCTGCGGCCGATTTCAAGAAAGCTTCCGGGTCAGAAAAAGGAATCTTAATCCCTTTTTGTTCGAGCCACCTTTCAGCCATCCTACGCATGAATTCGATAAGGGGTTCATGGAGGAACCCTGCTTGTTCTCTCATTTGTTGGACAATCTCCACCCAGCTACCCTGTAGTCGGTTACCATTACTTAATCTGACAATACGGATAACATGTTCGGTCGATGAGGGAAGCGAGGTAAAGAGTTCAAGCTGGCTTGGATCAAGGCGGGATCCAACCCTTTCCGCGCCATGCACTACCGATTGAATTTCAGCGAACAAATGGTCTATAGAGTCCGGTAGGTTTTCTATCTGGCTTAAGCGCTCTTTCCATAGACTGAGGCGAGGATCACCCTCGTCAATGTGCCAAAGCGCTCGCTTTAACTCGATTAGGCGCCAAACGGCTAGGGGATCCCAGTGGTCGCGAGGAGGCACACCTTCATACTCTCTCAGTGCACCCTCCCAGTCACCCCGATCGTAAAAAAGATGAGCGAGATAAATTCTTGCTTCGTGTAAATCTGGATTAAGCCTAAGCGCACGCCGTATCTGACGACCTGCGCCTATCTGGTCGCCTAGCTGGTGCAATGCATAACCCAATGAAGCAGCGGCATCCGCACTATCCGGGCGAGCTGCCGATGCCTGGGCGAAGATGTCCCTGCACTCCGTATAGAGAGCCTCACGATAGAGTGCCCTACCCATTGTGAGCATAATTTCGGTGTCATGATCATAACCGGCACTTGCTACTTGCTCGAACAGTGCAAGTGCTTCCTGACGCTCTCCAAAATGAAGAAGGGTTTCACCCAAACCTACTAGGGCGTCTTCATTAGAATCATCCAAGGCTGATGCACGTTCGAAAGCTCTTCTAGCCCAGGCATATTCTTCCCTAGCTAGCCTCGCGTACCCGAGTCCTATATTCAGGTCTATTTCGTTCGGATATAGGGAAAGACCTTCCTTGAGTAGTTGGAGCGCGCCATCATAATCACCATCAGTGTAGAGTTTATGTGCCCGCTCGTCATATTCCTCCGAACTAAGAAACCGTTCGGGCATATAAAGGCCTCCTTACAACCCATTAACACGGACTCAATTGGGACGCTAAACCCGCGCGTATGCTACCCCACAGTTACTGCAGACAAGGTTTTTCCCGGCCCTAACAAGTCGAAAATCAGGACCATGCCTCGGGCAACCAGGGTCCCCACCTTGTTGGAGCACATCCCTAACCTTCTTCCGCTCAGTTCTTGTTGCTTTGGGAATCACGATCTCATACCGAAGGGATGACGCACTGCACTCGAATACCCCAACTGCGGTCCCACCATCCTGTGGGCGAATACCCAGCAGGATAAGAAATCCGCCAGTAGGCGACTCCATTCTTTGCCCGGCATAATATTGCTTTAGGAGTTGCTTTGCTTTTTCTATCCGTTGCGCTTGAGCCAACACGCGCTCCCCTTTTGGATCAACAATCTATGTCGATTAAGGTCGTAAGAATTACACGCGCTCGAACAAGTAAGCAGAATCCTCATGGCGTGAGTCCCCATTAACGCTGACTGCGAAGCGAGCTCCCGACCAAATAGCCGCTCCGCCCCAATCGCCGTTCTTGTTTACCGCATAGTAATTTACGTTGAAATTCGGTCTGCCACTTTCGTCACGTAAACGGTCTTCAACCGTCACATGAACAATTCGGCGAAGCGCCTCAAGGCACGCGTCTGTAGGATGCATCCCACCCCTCATCATCTCTACGACAGTAAAGCTACCGCACGTTTTAATTACCGCTTCACCACGACCTGTCGAGCCTGCCGCGCCGACGTCGTTATCACAGTACTGCCCAGCTCCGATGATCGGAGAATCTCCCACTCGTCCAGGTATCTTATACGAGAGGCCAGATGTAGTTGTGACAGATGATAGATCACCATCCGAGTCCACAATATCACAATTGATTGTGCCCTGTGGGCGATAACCATCATGCGAGTCAAGTAGGCCATCTCCAAACTCTGCAGGTTCCCGGAAACGTCCTATACGTTCTCCTGACTCTTCAGGCGAGAGGTAATCGTCCCTATCACTCAGCCGGGCTCTCCATTCGATCCAGCGCGCTCTAGAAGATTCGGTCAATAGGTCCTCGAGTTGATGACCCATAGATAACGCGAATCGCTGCGCTCCTTCTCCTACCAATAAGTGGTGATCCGTATAGCGCATAACATCGAGTGCAACTAATGACGGCCTCTTAAACCCTTCCAGCGCAGCAACAGCGCCTGCTCCACGCGTTGGGCCATGCATAAGAGAGGAATCAAGCTGCACCACGCCCTGCTCATTTGGTAACCCCCCATAACCAACTGAAGAGTCATTCGGGTCCTCTTCTACCAAGTTGACACCTCTAACCACCGCTTCAATCGTGCTAGCCCCGTTCGCCAATTCTTCGATAGCCCGCGATACAGCGCCAAGCCCATTCCCAGACGCCACACAAACCGGCGTAACACGTCTACTGATTATATTCGGAGCCCTAGCCTCCAGCGGCTTTGGGAGTGCTCCGAAAGCAGCCCCGACTCCTACACCGGCAGAAGTCCGAATGAAATCGCGTCTGGTGCCCATGGAGCCTCCTGGTGAAACCCTTGAATAAGCGGCCGAAAGTATAGGCCTGTAGCTCGTTGATCGCTACCTAAATTTGATCTGATTCAAGAGAAGGCTTGCTAATACAACTTACTAGTAAGAAAAGAGCAGGATAGCCTACGGGCATCCCACTCTCCTATTATCCTAAAAAAACAAAAAGGATGACCAGTCAAGCCACGCTTGCGTCATCCAATGTATTGAAAGTACTCTCGCCCTTCCGAGAAATAGCAGGTTGGCAAAAGCGAGTACCGATCTCGTGGAGACCTGAAAGATCCACTTCACTCAAGTCCGGATAGCGCTCTCTTATATAATCAATTGTCTCGTCCATCCATTGCCGCTGCTCACCCTCTACCGCGTTAATTACACCACAACGATTGATGTGACTGAAAAGTTCATCCCTTGCTCTTTCTAGGAGCTTTTCTTTGCCCAAATCTGCCTCCGCTTATGGTTACTGACCTTTGGATTAGACAAGCCGACAGAAGTTTCTGTCGAACTAAGTTGATACTTCAGCCAGGTAACCTAACCGAGCATTGGATACGCTTGTAGTGGGGTACACAACGCTTATGGAGCAATTACCGTGACTGAGTCCAGTTCCCCAAAAGCTGTCTCCCTGGAAATATTCCGGCATTTATTTACCGCTCTCTGTGAGGAGATGGGAGCAACGCTCAAGCGTGCATCATTTTCACCCAATATCAAGGAGCGCCGAGACTACTCATGTGCTCTCTTTAATTTCTCGGGAGCGGCAGTCTCACTTGGTGATCATATGCCAGTTCACCTCGGCGCCATGCCGATGAGTGTGGAGGCAGCCTTAGCTAAAATTGGGGAGCTCGCACCCGGAGACATAGTCTGTTTGAATGATCCATTTAGTGGTGGCACGCACCTTCCGGATATCACGTTGATATCCCCCGTCTATGAGGACAGAGGAAAGTTACTCGGGTACGTAGCCTCAAGGGCCCACCACAGTGATGTTGGTGGCTCCACTCCCGGCTCAATGCCATTAGCTCAAGAGATCTTTGAGGAAGGGATCAGGATTCCGCCAGTTCATCTTTATGAGGCCGGGCAACTAAA
>CAJWPN010000098.1:0-4705 GCA_913045345.1 uncultured Gemmatimonadales bacterium | reverse complement strand
ACCACCGCTGCACCTAGAATCGATTTCATTCTTTCGCCCATCTTGGAATCTCCTTTGAGCAGCGGGCTCGAAGCAGGCTGCTCTCATATTTCATAGGCCACGCTCACTATAGAACTGACATAGATGGCAGCCTAAATGCAAGTTCCTCGAATCGGTTGCAATTTTGTTCTCAAAGCCCTTCTTGAACTGCAATCAGAGACGCTCACAGATAATCAGCGAACGAAGTAGTAGCCCTTCATCAATCCCTATGAGCATGCCCTCTTTTTGATCAAGTTCATCTTCGAAGTCTTCATCACCTAGCTCTCGGCGTAGCTGTGGCTCCAATTCCTTCATTGCAGCAAGCCAAGCCGAGCAGGTGCGGCGGAACCTGGCAGTCACGTCGGTAACCTCTAGTCCTGAGAACCCGGCCTGGTCTATGAGTTCTTGCGGTGACTCACAACCACAGACCAACGAAGGTCCTAGCTCTGTAGCTTGCTCCTCTTGATCCGGAGTCAACGATGGTGGCGTGTGAATCGAGAATCCAACTACCGTTCCACCCGGTTTCAGAACTCGACAACATTCTCTCAACACGGAGAGCTTGTCCGCTAGTCAACAGAATACGTCCGTGTGAACAATCGAGCTAAAGGTCTCAGAAGCAAACGGCAAAGCCATACCATCAGAAGCTATGACCTGAGTTCGTAGAGAGAGGTCTCGTAGTGCGAATGCGTCACGGGCATGCTGTAACCCCACCACAGGAACATCGATTGCCACAAGATTTCTTTCAGCACGCTCAGCGATGAGCCATCCAGGCCATCCTCTTCCGGTCCCCAGATCCAGGACTGGGCCAGCAACCTTGGCCTCTGACAAACGTGCTAGTTCTTCCGCTTCAGCCACGATTGTATAGCCATTCAAGCCAACGGCTTGACCGAATGCTCTTTTTTCGAGTTCAGCCCACGCAGCTAAGGGCCGCTCATAGCGGCGAGCTTGTCTCTCAAAGATATCCTGAAGATCAGGGATCATAAGCGTTACTAAGGCAAGGGTTCTGCCGGAACGAAAACAGGCATCTCATCTTCGCTGTAGCCCAGTTCCCTCAGTACTTCAGAGTTGTGTTCCCCATGTAGCGGTGGCGCTCTCCGTAAGGTCGGGCGCGATCCATCAAATCGAAGCGGAAACGAGATGTCCCTGTAGTCAGATATGCGCGGGTGTGGAGAAGGCTCCAGGAGGCCCTCCGCATGCACTTGCTCTTCTTCAACAACATCTGACATATCATGAATTGGAGCACTCGGTACTCTATTCCGGTCCAAGAGATCCCGCAGCTGGGTTATCGTCATCTTGCGTGTGTGCTCCTCAATAAGTCCGTGTAACTCCGTCCTATTGGCAACACGCAACGGGTTCGTCGTGAAGCGCTCGTCATCCTTTAACTCCTCGAGTTCGAGTGCCTCACATAGGCGGCCAAAAATACCGTCGTGGCCGGCTGAGATCATCAACTCACCGTCCCTGGTTTGAAACGCTTCGTACGGTGCAATCATAGAGATGCCAGTGCCCATACGACCTGGAACGACGCCACTCGCGAGATATCCCTGGATGTGATAAGAGACCCATCCAAGTGAGGTTGCGAGTAGTGAGGATTCTACATGGGTTCCCTCGCCAGTGCGTTCCTTCTCTTGTAATGCAGCTAAGATGCCTAGGGCAGTAACAATACCAGTTCCGACATCAACGACTGAGCCTCCAACCCTCGCCGGCTCACCATCGGGATACCCTGTTAATGACATGATACCGGTGTAGGCCTGTATTAAGGGATCGTAGCCCGGTCGCTCCCTTAGCGGGCCTCGTGATCCATATCCGGTAACAGATGCGTACACTATGCCGGGACGGCATTGGCGGATCTCTTCATATCCAAAACCAAGATCATCAATCACCCCGGCCCGGAACGCCTGCACAAAGATGTCAGCTCGGTCCACGAGGCGCCCGAGCACATCCTTCCCATCATCAGATTTCAGGTCGAGGACAATACTGCGCTTGTTACGATTAAATGCGAGAAAGAGTGGTGACTCTCCTTCCCAAAACGGTGGACCCCATTGTCGAGTGGGATCACCTGTCAGTGGCTCCACCTTGATGACGTCAGCACCAAGGTCCGCAAGAATCTGCGTGCAGTAAGGACCTGCAATATTTTGCGTGAGATCCACCACGCGGACACCTGTGAGTGCCCTGGACGAATCATGTTCGAGCGATGCTTGCCTGTGCGTAGTATCAGTCATGGTGGCGCCAAGATGCCTTGACCTGGCTAGAGGCAACAACCCCAACCCAGAAAGAATGGGTGGATCCCTGATTGCCGTGTGGGGCTCACGGTCGCACGTTCTCTGTCTATCGTACCACTAGCCACAGAACCAAGCCGGAGACTCATTGTGCGCAACATTGCCCCTACCTTTACAGCCCTAATATTGGCTTTTCTCATCCATGTGCCCGTCGCCTACGCACAGGTACCTAACACAGTTTTCCTTGATGAACTGACATGGATGGAGGTAGCGGACAAGATTGATGCAGGAACAACCACGATCATCGTCGCTACAGCTGGGACCGAACAGAACGGACCACATATGGTCCTCGGAAAACATAAGTTCATCATAACCGAGACATCTGAGCAGATCGCACGCGAGATTGGAAACGCTCTGGTCGCCCCAATCGTCACTTATGTGCCAGAAGGAAACATTGAGGGCATCACGGGGAACCGACAACGTGCAGGCACGATAACGCTTCCCAACGAGCATTACATGAAACTACTTGAGTACACAGCTAGAAGCCTCGCAGGTGGTGGCTTCACGGATATCGTTCTCATCGGTGATAGTGGAGGAAATCAGCAAGGGATGGAGACTGTTGCTGAAATGTTGAACGAGGAATGGTCAGGTAGTCCAGCGCGTGTCCATTTCGTTGGTGACTACTACTCGGGTCATGGCTTTCGGGAATGGTTGCAAGAGCAAGGTCACACCATGGAGGACATAGGAAGCCATGCAGGAATCACAGACACCTCGCAGTTACTCTATGTAAATGCGAAGCACATACGGACAGAAAAACTAGCGCCATTCGGTGGCTTTGAAGGTGCTGGTGTGCGGGGTGACCCTACACAGGCATCTGTGTCTTACGGACGAGTTGGCATCCAGTTGAAGGTCAACGCAGCGGTCCGTCAGATAGAGGAGTTGATGTCGGACCGACGCTAGCCCATATCGTCACTTCAGGATCAACGACGGTGTAGGTCAAACCAGTCAAAGATCTGGTCCATAACTTCGGCCACAATCGCTACGTGGTCTGTGCCCTCATTTTCTACGTAGTGTAGGGACGGCATCCCAAGAGCCTGTGCCACTTCATGAAAGTTCCGCGCGCGTTCTACAGGTACAAGCGCATCGAGTTCACCCTGTGCTATGAACAGCGGCATTTCAGGTGCCTTAGCCAGGTCTTCCGCTAATCCGTATCCGGCAATCGGGGCAAGCGCAGCGAATCGGTCTGCATTCTCGAACCCAATACGCACGGTTCCCCCGCCGCCCATTGAGTGCCCCATCAAGTATGTCCTGGTCTCGTCGATCGGATAGACCCTCTGCACAAGATCAAGAACATCGATCACATCCTGTGCACTAGCGTCGCGGTATCCACCATAAGGACCACGGCCATTTACGGAAGCAACGATATAGCCACGATCTCTCGCATTCTTCTTAAACGTGCCATCAAAGCTCTCCATGAATGTGTTCTCATCCCCACCGGCACCATGTAGTGCAACAACCAGTGGATAACTCTGGCTTCTGTCGTAGTTATCAGGCACAAACAGACGAAATGGTACGAGTTCTCTGTCGACTGAAGACCGGTAGGCCAAGTGCATGTCTCCACTACGCGTAGTGAGCGGATCTCGCCCTGACCCGAGGTCGTTGATGAACTCCTCAGCAAGCACGATCTCTGAATCAAACTGCATCGGCTCTACCATCAAGGTGCCCTGCTCAAAGATCTGATTCATAATGACTGGATATCCCATATAGGCCCCGGCTAACCATTCACGTCGTCCGCGCTGATACATATCCAGATGCCAGAGTACGGTTGTATTGGCGAGTGCCCGGGATGAACTACGCCCTACTTGGCGGCGCAATTGTGGACGACGACTGTCGAACAGCATCGCCGTGATCCGCTCCTCGAAAGCTTCAATCACATAGATAGATCTAGAGGTCCTCACGATCGGATCAGAAGCATCTTCCTCCCACAATGAATACTCAACTAGATAACGGCCTGAATCAGCTTCGCGCGGTATAACAACTTCGGTCGAGACTGCAGCAAGCCCTTCAAGCATGAGAAGACCCGACTCGTATATTGGTTGTTCTGATGGGTCTAGGAATCGAACTTGCGCCGCATACCGACCCTCCAGAGGTACTTCATGCTCATACAGTGAAGCGATTTCTACGGGCACAGTCGCACCAGGCTCATAGAGTTTTCCCGGCAGATTTATGTCTAGGATTGAGGCCACTTGTATACCCTCGTCCCAGGCACCCAAATACATGCGTGCCATGCCTTCAATCATCGTCTTGTAGAGCTCTACATCGCCACCAGCGTCCCCAAGGGCGGAGACACGTTCACGCACTGCCAAAAGCTCTGGTTGCATCTCCTGTTCACTAAATGGCACAAAACGATTCCTAAAGATCAGCCCCAACATCGATAAGTCACTGGAAGTAACCTGAGCAGACACCGGGGG
>CAJWPN010000097.1:0-4777 GCA_913045345.1 uncultured Gemmatimonadales bacterium | reverse complement strand
CGTTTCTCCATCGGATTCGGCCCAAAACTGTTCGGTTTTAAGTATGGAGAGACGGAATATGTCTTCAGTTGTATTCCTCTTGGGGGCTACGTCAAGTTCGGCGGTATGGGAGAGGACGAGATGCTCGAAAAGCTCGAGGGTGGTGGGGATGATAGTCCTCGCACTCCTGGGCCTCGGGACTTCGATGCGAAGCCCATTTGGGCGCGTGCACTCATACTTTCTGCTGGTGTGATCTTCAACATGCTTTTCGCGTTTGGTGCCTACACCTATGTCATCGCGGAATGGGGTGTTCCCGAGTTAAGTACGACTCGGATAGGTACGGTGTATGATGACTTCCTTCCCCCAGGGACCGAGAGTCTCATAGGGATCTCTACCGGCAGTCGCTTCGTCCAGATTGGGGAAACAGAGGTCGGTAGTTGGGGTGATGTCGAGCGAGGCCTGTTCGAGGCTCCATCGGGTCCAATCCGACTTGATTTTGCAGAACCTGATCAATCGATAGAGATACGGATTCCAGTCACTGAGGCTGAACGTCGTGCTTTGGTCCGATCCGTGGAGGGTTGGGTAGAAGCAGGAATTGGCTCAGTAGTGCCCGGCTCACCTGCTGATGAGGGTGGACTAGAACCTGGAGACCGTGTTACTGCTGTTGCAGGTATTGATGTTGAAGGTTGGTTTGAATTCACTAACGAAATCAGAAGTCGGCCAGGAGAAAGGGTTGAAGTCACAATTGTCCGTGAGGGGCGTGAACTCATTCGTCCTATCACGATCGACATAGAGGAAGAGCAGGGTGTTCAGGTGGGGAGGATGGGTGTCTACCAACCGGTTGGGGCACTGAGTTATTCGCCAGTGCCACTGACTGAAGCTATGCTCTACGGTTACCGTGAAACCGTCGCAGTAACAGGCATGATCCTAGGCTTTCTGAGAGATCTCGTGACGGGAGGTATTTCACCGCGTTCGCTCGGGAGTATCGTTACGATCGGTGAAGCGTCAGGACAAGCTGCGGCCGATGGAGTAGACTCGTTCCTCCGCTTCATGGCGTTGTTCAGTGTGAACTTAGCGATCCTAAATCTCTTGCCAATTCCGATCCTAGACGGGGGTCACCTGGCTTTCCTGTTCATCGAAGGGGTTCGAGGGAAAGCACTCAGCTTCGAGACAAAAATGCGCTGGAGCCAAGTTGGCTTCCTGATCGTTGTGGGGATTATGGTGCTCGCGCTTTCGAACGATTTTGTGCGGCTACTTGGCTTCTGAGACTGAGGAAGCTCGCTTGCCATCACAGGGATCGTCTATCTGAGAGTCGGATGGTGTTGGGAGTCTGCTAAAGAAAGCTAAGCTGTCTTGTACCCGATCGGACTCGTAGGTCTTCCACATCTAGAAGCGCTGTAGACTGATCCTGTAGAGCAACCTCTAGATGGCCTGTCCAGCCAGCCTTCTCCAGCGCGTCCCCAACAACACTCTTGGCAAGATCCGGACGGTTACATTCGTTCGACAAGTGAGCGAGCACGATACCGGCCAGTCGGGGATGCATTAGTTCGGTAGCGAGACGAGCAGCTGCCTGATTGGAAAGATGGCCGTGGCTTGAAGCGATACGCTGTCGTACCGATGCAGGATAAGGACCATTGTGTAACATGAGTTCGTCATGGTTCGCTTCCAAGATCAGGAAGTCGCATGCTGACAGCTTCTGTCGCAGTTCAGTTGTAGGCCGACCTAGATCTGTGGCGATTCCAAGACGTAATCCGCTTGATTCATCGATCAATGCTACTCCTATCGGGTCCGCCGCGTCGTGGATTGTCACGAATGGCTCAACATAGATATCACCAACAGTAAAGGGCTGTGAGGGATCATATTCGACCACTGTTTCTTTACCGCGTAACAATTGAGAGCAGGCGGTGCGGGTGGACGAAGTCATGTAAATCGGGGAGCCATGGCGTCGAGCGAAGACTCCGATACCCCTCGTGTGATCCCCATGGTCGTGGGTCACGATGATACCATCAATCGAGTCTGGCTCTACATCTACTGACGCCAGGCGTCGAGCTAGGTCACGAGCACTAAACCCGGCATCAACGAGCAGGCGGGTATTCCCGCACCAGACCAAAGTGGCGTTCCCTCTGCTCCCGCTCCCAAGCACAGCTACCTTCATCTGCTAGTCTGATGTCCTACTCGGTTAGCATGAGAATTCACCATAGAGGTCAGTTACTCGGCTAGCCGCTCCGCTGTCCTTCTCCAGGCTTTCTCCAGGACCCTAACTACTCCTGGAGTTAGCTCAATTTTCCTTCTTGCCATGACCTGTTTTGCGGTTGCTAAGAATTCAGGTAAGCGATGCCGTGCCAGATGATCTCCAGAGCCCCAACTGAAGGCAGGTACCTTGGAAGAGGGCATTGCATTACCGAAAAGATTACTTCCAGCTCCAACCACGGTCCCGGTATTCAAGGTCATTCCGATACCGGTTTTGACATGATCACCTAAGAAACAACCCGCCTTTATTTGTCCTGTATCGATGTAACCCTCGGGCGTCCAAACCCTAACGGGACCGTAGTTGTTCTTGAGATCAGAATTAGTAGTGTATGCACCCAAGTTGACCCAGCGGCCAACGAGTGAGTGGCCTATGTACCCGCTATGAGATTTATTAGAAAAACCAATAAATACACTGTCGCTGACTTCACCATGTAGGTGGCACACGGGGCCGATGGATGAAGTTCCAACTCTGCCTCCATAAATGACACTTTCAGGGCCGATAAAAAGTGGGCCAGTAAGCCGGGCGGGTCCTTCGACCCGGGTATTGTCAGCCAAACGGATAGGGCCGTGTCTAGTATCAAATACTACGCCTGGCTCCACCTTAGCTCCCGAACCCAGGGACACGGGCCCATCCCCGATGAGAACCGATCCATCAGGTACGGAGTGTTGGGGCCACAAAGTCTCTATGTCTGTCTGGATTCGAGCAGGGTTCTGGGCTAATAGAGTCCAGGGGTACTCAATAATTTCCCCTTGGAGTTCGAGCACTTTCGAATATCCTGGATTAATCGAAGGGTCTCTCAGTGCAAGTTCTGATGGAGGTTCTGTACCTGGTGGCAGGACCCATCCCACGGGTATTCCGTTTACTGTGATCCAGGCTGGCTCATCCGGTAACTCTATATCTTGGAAGTCTAGTGCTGCCCGGCTTGATATCATGATGTTTCTAGTGCCCTCAGGTACTTCATCTAAGGAAATAGTGGGGGCACTGTCTGGCTCATCGAATCCAACCAATGCATGACGTGACAAGTGTCCCTGACATTTCATTCCGAAGATGTGCTCAGCTCGCTCACGAAGAGTTAGGCAACCGAATAAGAGTTCCCCAGCGGGCCGGGTAAGTGAGAAGGGAGCCCATCGACGAGCACGTCTATCTTCAAAGAGGTAAAGATTGGTCTGAGTCATAGCATCACTCTTCAAGCTTCTTGAGCAGAGTCTTGAGATCAGAAGCCCGGTCCCGTGGCATAACCAATGTGGCTTCATCCGTTTGAACAACAACAAGATTATCGACTCCGAAGAGAACGACCTGCCCGTCTTCTGAGAAGACGATATTGTTTGACCCCTCTCTCACTAGGCTATTACCAACCACCACGTTGTGATCCTCATCTGGTACCCTATTGCGAGCCAAGGACTCCCAGCTTCCCATATCATCCCAAGAGAAAGTTGCCTGAACGACCCCAACATTTGCGGATCGTTCAAGGATCATCGTATCTACAGGGCCTTCCGGCACTGCATCAAAGAAGGCTTCCGGGCTCTCCTCTAGAAGTGGTAGGCAGTCACCGACCTCTGGGGCATTGACTCTTACTTCATTGAGGAATGTCGAGGCTTTCCATACGAACATTCCAGTGTTCCACAAATAGCCTTCCTTCAGGTACCGTTCCGCATTAGGCGCGTTTGGCTTTTCGTGGAATGCCGAAACTGTAAACGCTTCTAGCTCACCCCCTGAGTTGATGACTTCTCCGGGTTGTATGTGGCCATATCCGGTTTCGATCCGGTTCGGCTGAACTCCTACACAGACCAGGATCTCCCTATCTCGGGCAAGCTCTACCGCGGCAGCGATTGTCCGCTGAAAATTGTCAAGCGGCTCTATCAAATGATCCGAGTGGAGTGAGATCATTACGCTACCAGGGCACTCTCTTTCTATTGACCAAGCTGCCCACACAAGCGCGGGGCATGTACCCCTAGCTCGAGGCTCTATCCAATAGATGTCGTCTTCCAAATCTCCGGGCAGCGATTGAAAGGCTTCAGTCAATCCGGCATTGGCTAATACTCGGACTCTGTTTGTTGGTGCAATTTCTTTACCGCGCTGAACAGTATCCGTGATTAAGGGAGAATCGGTTGCGAGCGCCAAGAGTTGTTTGGGGCGCTTTGGAGTGCTTGCTGGCCAAAAGCGAGAACCAATCCCACCTGCAAGAATGACGACGAATAAACCGTCTTCAGAACACTGTACAGACACCTCGGATTCAGGCAATTAATTTCTATTGGTTCGAGGATCAGATAAGATAGTCGTCAGAAACTTTGTTTGCTCTTATTTCGATGAGTAGTACACAACTTCATCCGGACTTGGGGGTCTTTCATAAAACACCGGTATACGTTTACCAGTTGGATGAGCTGAGAACTGCATTACTCTTCGCCACCGTCTCAAAGCCTCTGGCTTCTTATGTTTTAAACGGGCGCGATAGGGCTCGTAACGATGAGCTGGGAACCTGCCTGCCGTGGGGGGTAAAGTCAAGTAATTAAAGGGATTTGCGGGGTTGACACCACTGTTGGATTTCTG
>CAJWPN010000096.1:0-4871 GCA_913045345.1 uncultured Gemmatimonadales bacterium | reverse complement strand
CTGGGGTGTTCAGTTCCACCCAGAATCACTATTCAGTGAACACGGGAAACGAATGTTAAAGAACTTTCTCTACCTCTAGCCCCTTTCGGCCAAGGAGTTACTGATGCCGACCTCCAGCATTGCCGCGCTGTGCTTCTTTTCAGCCTTTATGGTGATCGCTCCGGATGCTTTCGGACAAGCTGTCGGAGGTTCTGACGGCGCCCGCCCCGTACGAGGTGATCCTGGAATCTCATCAATGCTAGTCCTAGAGGATGAGGCATTTAGAGTTCTGCGGGATTACGCAGAACCTGGTGCGACTCGACGCTTGCATGCGCATAGTACTGCGACATACCAAGTGTTCATGCTTGTCACCGGTAAGATCAGATTGACAGTAGAAGGACAGGATGCGGTCGATATACTTCCTGGTGAAGTAGTGTCACTGCCAGGAGGTGCGAGCCACACCTTCACGAATACAGGAGAAGTAACTGCGACCATAGTGGAGGTCTTCGGTAAACCTACCTCAAGGTGAGGCTCAACCTATGACCCTTTCTAAGGTCGAGACATTGGTCTGAATTTGTACCTGAATCGTAAACTCAAAGGATATTTTAATTCAGTGCTGATTCGACCCCAACGCACTAGTTGACCCTCAACCCCTAACTCAGGTAGGTTTCAAGGCGTGATTTTTGTCATAAATTCGCGCCGCTTCGGCCTGGTTAGCGTGTCTTGAGCACCAAAGTTCTGGGAATCGTCCCAGCTCGCCTCGCATCCGCTCGTCTACCCAATAAGCCTCTTTACCCGATTCTTGGCAGACCCTTGATCGAATGGGTCTGGCGTCGTGTAGAAACGATGACCGTGTTGGATCATGCGGTAGTAGCAACGGATTCTACTGAAGTTGCCAAACTCTGTAAGTCCTTAGGGGCACCGGTAGAGATGACGTCGCCAGATCATCCTTCAGGAACAGACCGTGTAGCTGAGTTAGCAGATCGATCCGAATATCGCGGATATGACATCATTGCAAATGTCCAAGGAGACGAGCCACTACTTAAGGAAGCGCATGTTCGGGAGACTATAGACCTTGTGCGAAATGGAGCCTGGGAGGTTGGCACCTGTGCGACACCTCTGAATTTGGATGACGCTCGCACTGACCCTACAGTCGTAAAGATTGCCAGAGCCGCTAATGGGCGAGCCCTCTATTTCTCCAGAGCCCCAATTCCGTATAAGCGCGATGAAAGACCGGTACCCGGAGAACTGGAACGTGAACCCTTTCTCCGTCACGTTGGAATTTATGCTTATACGCGAGAAGCCCTGAATGACTGGGTTGCGCTCGCACCATCTCAACTGGAACGCCTGGAATCCCTGGAACAACTTAGACCGCTAGAAGCTGGTTTAAAGATTGGGGTAGCTATAGTAGGTGCTGCTGATCCGGGTGTAGACACTATGGCAGACGTTCTGCGCATGGAAGAAAAACTTAGTACTCAAGGAATCCCAAGTTTCGCATGACCAGATTAAGAAAGAGTGAAGACACCAATATCACTAAGTACATATTTGTAACTGGAGGTGTGGTATCGGCGCTAGGGAAAGGAATCGTGGCTGCCTCAATTGGTAGGCTCCTCAAAGAACGAGGACTAAAGGTAACCCTGCAAAAATTCGACCCCTACATCAATGTAGATCCAGGAACGATGTCACCGTTTCAACATGGAGAAGTGTTTGTTACGGATGATGGAGCAGAAACCGACCTCGACCTTGGCCATTATGAACGGTTTATCGACGAATCCCTTTCCCAGGCGAACAACATCACAACAGGTCGTATCTATCAATCAGTGATCTCTAAAGAGCGGAAAGGTGATTATCTCGGCTCTACTGTCCAGGTGATACCACATGTGACAGATGAAATTAAGGACGCAATCCAACGTCTGGCACCCGAAAACGATGTCGTGATCACAGAGATTGGGGGCACCGTAGGTGATATCGAATCATTACCCTTCTTAGAGGCAATCCGTCAGTTTCGGGTAGATGTCAGCCGTGAGAACGTGATTTTTGTTCACCTCACGCTTGTCCCGTATATCGCGGCCGCAGGAGAATTAAAAACGAAGCCAACTCAGCACTCTGTGCGAGAGCTTATGCAGATTGGAATCCAACCAGACTTCTTACTCTGTCGGACTGAACACGAACTCTCAGATGAAATTCGGAAGAAAATAGCGCTCTTCACAAACGTCCAAATCAAAGGAGTTATCGAGTGTCTTGATGTATCGACGATCTACGAAGTACCTCTCTCGCTTAAGGCCCAAGGACTCGACGACGTGATCTTAGAGAGACTACAGCTAGACGCGCCGCAACCAAACCTTAGTGGATGGACCAAAATGGTGAGGAGATTCAAGCACCCTGAGTCAGGTGAGGCTCGCATAGCAGTTGTCGGTAAGTACACGAACCTAGTTGATTCTTACAAATCAATTCAGGAAGCGCTCATCCATGGGGGAATCTCAAATGACGTGAAGGTTTCTGTCGAATGGCTTTCCTCAGAGGACTTTGATGGGGAAAATCATGTGAATCTCTTACGGGATTTCCAGGGCCTTCTCATCCCTGGTGGATTTGGTCCACGAGGAATCGAAGGAATGCTGGAAGCGGTTCGCTGGTCTCGGGAAAATGGAATACCATTTTTCGGCATATGCCTGGGATTACAGTGTGCTGTGATTGAGTTCGCTCGCAATGTCTGCAATCTAGAGGACTCTCACTCTACAGAATTCCTAGAAGATGCATCCGACCCCGTAATTTGCCTTCTCGACTCACAACGCCAGGTGACCAAGAAAGGTGGGACTATGCGCCTAGGAGCTTATCCTTGTCTTCTCGGAGAGGGGACTGCAGCCCGCGATATCTACGGAACTTCTGAGGTTTCGGAGCGTCATCGTCACCGATTTGAAGTGAACAACAACTATCGAGACTTATTGACTGACCATGGATTAACCATCAGCGGCACATCTCCAGACGGGGCTTTAGTTGAGATGGTGGAGATCACAGATCATAGATGGTTTGTCGCTGGCCAATTTCACCCTGAATTAAAGAGCCGCCCAACCCGCCCGCATCCACTCTTTGCGTCCTTTGTAGGTGCTGCAGCATCCTATAAACAGGGTTCCACAGTTCCTGCCTCGAACGGAAAAGAAGCAGTCAGCTCCTGAATAATTTGGACGAGCGATAGATGTTTAGTGCCTTTACGCTTATCGCCGGCCCGTGCGTTTTAGAGAATGACGAAGTCAATCTAGAAATCGCACAGGAGCTGGTCAGATGGTCGAGGATGTTTGAACTACCTGTGATATTCAAAGCATCTTTTGATAAGGCCAATCGGACACGTTTCTCATCCAGGCGTGGCCCCGGACTGGCCAAGGGGCTTTCGGCCTTAGCTAGGGTGAAGGAGGAGACAGGGCTCCGGATCCTGACGGATATCCATGAGGCTTCACAAGTAGACGCTGCCGCAGAAGTCGTCGATGTACTCCAGATTCCAGCATTTCTGAGTCGTCAAACTGATTTGTTGATCACTGCTGGAGGTACAGGTAAGGCCGTCAACCTTAAGAAAGGTCAATGGATGTGTAAGGAAGAAGTAGCGGGGGCGGTAGAAAAGTTGCATTACTCGGGTGCATCACAAGTCGCAGTCACTGAGAGGGGGACATTCTTTGGCTATAACAATCTTGTCGTCGACATGCGGGTCTTCGAAGAAATAGGGAGGTCCCTACCTGTTCCTGTGTTCTTCGATGGCACTCACTCAGTGCAACGTCCAGGCATCAGCCATGGATCTACTGGGGGCGACCCTGAATATGTCCCAATCTTAGTACGTGCTGCGGTCGCAGCAGGATGTGGAGGGCTGTACCTAGAAACTCATCCCCACCCAGAGACATCCCCATCTGACAGTTCGACGATGGTTCCCTTGAGTGAGATGGAAGATGTATTGGGTTCAGTTATGTCAATCCGTAAGGCCCTCTATCCTTCTGAACAAGAACGATAGTGAGTAATCCTGCACCCATCCCGACAGAAGCCGCTAAGCGTATAAAACTTGTGATTTTCGATGTGGATGGTGTCCTAACCGAAGCTGGAATCTTTGTCGGATCAACTATGGACGGAGAGCACCTGGAGCTTAAACGTTTTGATATCCAGGATGGGGTGGGGATCAAGATGCTAATCTGGGCAGGTCTCAAGGTAGTCCTCGTGACAGGACGCCCATCCCAAGGCACGGCGATCCGTGCCCAGGAGTTGGGTGTAGAATGCCATCAAGTAATAGACGCAAGGAAACTTCCAGTCGTCAAAGATCTCATACAGAAGCATGCTGTTGATTGGGAAGAGGTCGCGATGTTAGCAGATGACATCCCTGACCTCAGTGTTCTTCGAAGAGTTGGCCTCAAGGCAGCAGTATTGAATGCCACTGAGCCAGTGCTTGATATCGCTGACTGGGTCGCATTAAGACCCGGAGGCAGGGGAGCAGCCCGAGAGTTTTGCGATGCACTATTGCGTGCTAGGTCACAGTTGGATGACGTGATCGAAACTTACGTAGAAGAACGAAGTCGGCCATAAGAGAGTGTAGCATGGGGACAAATCTTCAATCATTGTGTAAAGAAATCAGGCGTACTTACTCGATGACTCGGAGCAGATTAAGTGAGTTTTAGACTCTTCCTGAAAATCCGCGGGTCTTGGAGAATAGGCATCCTGCTGACCCTGGTACCGCAAGGAGGATGTGGTAATCCGGATTCTGTATCCTTGGCTTCAAGTGACCTTCAAGAGATTGATGCTGACAACGTGATATTCGGTATGGTTAGCTTCATTACTGCAAACGGTATCCGGGAAGGACATGTGGAGGCTGACACAGCCTATCTATTTGTTGACTCAGCAAAAGCTGAACTGCATCAAAT
>CAJWPN010000095.1:0-5021 GCA_913045345.1 uncultured Gemmatimonadales bacterium | reverse complement strand
TTTTGAATGGTGCGAGTCCACGGTAATCGCGAGTACAATCCAGAATTCGCTTTGGCTGTTTCCTGTTATAGAAGCGATCCATCTGCTAGGACTCTGTTTGCTTGGCGGTAGTATCCTGCTGGTGGATCTCAGATTGATGGGTTTCGGATTAACTCGTCAAAGTATTTCAGAACTAAATAGGCAAGTCCGCCCTTGGTTATTATTGGCAGTTATCGTGATGATTACGACGGGCGTACCTCTTTTCCTGTCGGAAGCGATTAAGTGCTATTACAACAGGTCTTTCTGGGTAAAAATCACGACACTACCCCTAGCGCTTGCGTTCACATTTTTGGTTCGTAATCGAATTGCCAACTCAGACAGTGAGACGGGGTACATCAACTCCGCGACAGGAGCCACCTCCGTAACCCTCTGGTTTGTTGTTGCAGCAGCTGGCCGCTGGATTGGGTTCTCCTAACGGGTGGTCTAGCTCATCCGTAGTGCGGGATTAACACCTGCCCTGTTGCTGTCGCGCGGCGAGCATCTCGGCCTCGTAAGGCGCTCCAGTACCTGACGAACCTAAGAAAATTTTGGTGCCGTCCGTGAATGTCACATCACGTCCATTGGCTCGGGTAAGCGAGTGGTCTTTCGTCTGATAACCATCCACAATGATCTCAGTTCCTGGAGTCAGGCAGTCCCGACGAAGTCCTCGACGAAGAAGAGTGTTAGGGGTACCGCCCTCCACCATCCACACTTCATTCGTTCCGTCTTCCTTGGTGATTTCTAAGTGAATCCATGCATGGGGGTTGACCCACTCAAGCCTCACTACTGGTCCCTGTAAGCGAATTGGAGCATCTCTATCGAATTCAGCTCCAAACGCGTGGTGAGCCATGAGCGGCACTACTGTAACCACGGTGGCTAACCCAATCAGTGCTAGTATCGTTTGATTCTTTCGCATCGGTTTTTACCTCTCGGGTGTCTGGCGGCTGCCTTCGCGCCGCTCCTGCGCGCGAGCTCCGCTCAACACATTGAACATTGCGTAATTTCCTTCATGGCAAGCGTACTCATAGACAAGACCAGGAAGTCTGGTGAATGGTACTTCTCCGCTCCAGGTGTCTGTCCACGTTTCTTGATCGTCCACCGTGAACTCATAATTCAGAGTGTATTCATCGGCGCGCGTAAAACGCTCAGTTATCTTGAGGTTGTCAGTAGCCCCGGATAGCTGTCCACGGTTGAGCTGCGTCGGACTGAAGTTGGTCGTTTCAACTACTAGTGTGTCACCTTTCCAGTGGCCCCAAGAGTCCCCAAACCAGGGTTTCACATGTGCCGGTAATGGTTTGGGTGTGCCCATTCGGATGATTCTCACGTCATGTACCATTTCGGTCATGATCATGATGTGATCAGGAGTTTGTACGATTGTGTAGTTATTGTTGTAAAAGTAGTTCGGGAGCATTGGTGGTCCCGCATTCGACCCGAACGAAACGATACACCGCTCAGCGAGAGGCCTGTTTTCGGGATTATCATATTGGCCAAACTGCCTTCGGAACTGCGAGGCTTCCGCCATCCGTTGTCGTGATGCATCAGTGCGGGAGGGGTAGCGACCATCTTTCGGATCAACGATGAGAGAGGTCCTCAGTTCTCCATTGAACACTGCAACTCGATCACCTGGATCAAGCCAAAAGTAGTTGTACCCGCCAACCCCACCGGCTGCTCCGGTTGATCCGTCACCACCAACTGGTGGTGCTACTCGATCTGGGTCACTTGGTTGGTTGAGAGCTTCGGTTCGAGCTGCTCGACCCCCTTCAATTCTTGCTGCCTCTTCTGGGCTGTACACAGCACCCTGATTCCGGCGTCGTTGAATTGGAGTAGTGGTTGCATTCGTCCAATTGCCCTGTAGGTCGGGCCGTCCATCAGCTGTGCGGGGCATAACCCATTGCCCATCTATTTGTGTTCGTACTTGTGCTTTGACATCGGATGAGAATCCAGACATTGGGATCATCAACAAGAGCGCTAAGGTCAATGTTGTGTGACGTACGTTCATCTTCCCTCCTCAGACCCGATTGGATTCTTCCGGAGCTGGCCATACATAAGTTCCTCGACAAACTCCACACACTTGAATTGTCCCAGCCTCGCATCTTCGTTGATATGTCGATAGAGGGGCATGCGGATCATCCAGGGACGCGAGAACGTTTCTGGATCCTCGATTGTAGCTTCATAAAGGATGTGATCAGGGCTTGTCATCGTATAGCGCTCAACGACGGTCATAGAAGCGCTGTGGTGATTGCCAGCTCGATCAAACCATGTCTGGTCATTGAAGCCACTTCCTTCGGCTACGAAGGTGTCACCTTCCCAGTGGCCAACAGATTGACCCATCCAAGAATCAACCTGAGCAGGTCCGGGATCCTCCATATAGATGTTACGCAGGGCTCCAGCGTATTCATATGCGATAAAGAAGTGGCTAGAACTCTGAAAAATCTGGAACGGGAATGGCATGTATGTGGCTCTTGGAACACCGGGTAAGTAACACTTAATCTCCGGGTCCCTTTCGCTCCAGTTTTCTTGATTTTCGATTTTCTTGGCTCGTGCTTCTGGCAAGTAGGGGATCTCACCACCTACAACAACTCCTACACCAGACGGCACGGACCCGACAGCACCGAATGCTAGAACGGGCTTGGCAGGCACAGGCACTACTGGTCCCGGTTGCATCTGTAGCGCCGCGCGCGCGGCATGTGGCTCAATGTCCCAATGAGCATTGCCAAGTGCTTGCCAGATCCCATTCATATCAGGCCTTCCGTCCTGGGTTCTGGGAATCTCAGCTGTCTGGGCGTCGGCAGACATTGCTGCCACAGCCGTGCAGGCCAAAATACTGAATGTGGTCCGACGTAGTGTCCTGACCAGTCTAAAAATAAAGTTCGACATCGAGAGAGCCTCCGTCCAATTTCCTGCAGACTACACCAGCCGAATGTGTAACACACTGTAAGATCTTGCTAGGTCCTACTTAAGCTGCTGCTGTTCAGACGCTAACCTTCTTTACTTCAGTTGTCTGGGATACCAAATACCAGTAAGAGATTGCCTGGTATCTGACCGAACTGTCCGTATCCGCTGTTTACGAATACAAGACCATTCGCAATGACCGGTCCGGGCCCATCGATGGAGCCACCTTTTCCGAGGATGCCGTTGCTTGTTTCGAATTCCTGAACGGTATCAAAATCCCATAAGATTTGTCCGTCGGTCGTAGAATAAGCACGGATGTGGCCGTCCAACCCTCCAGCGAATACGGCACCAGGAATAACCGTCGGGGCAGCTGAGTTGGCTGGATAGCAGCCTGGACGTTCTTCACACGTATCACGTGGGGCGGGGGCAGACCAGACGATGTCTCCCGTCATCAGGTCTATGGCATAGATGCCAGGGGCAGCCTCTTGGTCAGGGTGAACATCAACTATAACTGCATCACGGTCAGCATTAGCGGCATATGCAAGATGTCCATCTGAGGCCATACCCCAGTGGATGCCTCCCAGGGCACTCCCTTTACCTACGCGGGCAGACCACAAAACCTCGCCTTCAGCATCCGGATCCAAGGCCCAAACCATTCCAGATTTCTGACCCACTACCAAGATGTCACGCCCATCTTCTCTAGTAACCAAGATGGGGGCCATCCCAAAATCGAGATCTGGACCCGGAGGTGCGGGACAGTTTTGGCGATTACGGAACCCGGTACACGCCATGGTAAAAGCGTCGGATTCAGTGCCCTGAAAGGACCATGAGATTTCACCTGTCTCCATTTCTATCGCGATGATCGCATCACTGGTAGTTGTAGTTGGTCGCGTATAGTTCTCTCCCGTGCCCACATAAACTCTCCCACGCGATAGATCAATTGTCGGGCTCGACCATACTGGCGCTCCGGAAGGGGCCCAAAGCTGTGTCCCCAGGGCGTTCAATCCTGCTTCTTCGGGATAGCCGGGAATTACTCTGTGATACCAGAGGAGTGCTCCAGTTCGTTTATCAACCGCTGCGACTGCTCCAGAAGAAGTACAGCATTCGTAAGATGGATCACCTCCCATGACGACTTCCATGGATGAGATTGGGATGAAAAGGTTGTTTCCATAGAGTGTCGGGCTACCAGTGTTATTGGATTCCGGGTGCCAGCCCACTCGTTCCTTCCATACTACTGTTCCAGCTTCTATATCAAGGGCATAGGCATTGGTTCGAAAATCGACGAAGTAAGCCAGTGGGCGTCCATTATCATCTGCATCCACCAGAATAGAGCCTCGGATTCCCGCATCAGCCTCAAATGTCCATCTGACGCATCCTGTGTTGGTATCGACTGCATAGACCATACCAAACTGATCTCCAAATAGAGCCAGTTCTCCGACAATCGTGGGTTTCGTGCGAACTTCGCTTGCATCTGGAAAAGCAAATGCCCAGAGGAGTTCTAGGTTTGGTATCTCCGATACGGTAAGGCCAGCACGGTCACTGGACTGGAATCCTGTTCCCTCAAGGTTTCCACCAAAACCCATCCAGGATAACGATTCAATATCAAATACTTCGGCGCTCTGTTCGGAACAAAAAGCGGTCTCTGGTAGCGTAGTCTCAGCGTAACTTCTCCCAGCAAGGGACTCTGCCACCATAATTCTTTGATCACGATTTAAGGCTGCGCCTTCCGACTGCATGACCCCATCTTCCAAGGCAGATACAATTGCTCTGGGGGATAGGGAAGTGAGGGAGAATACACTCGGTGTTCTGCCACTCTGGGCGGAGCTGTGACACTCGGCACATGATTCTGCGAAGATCGTTTCGCCTCCCGATTGTTGGCCGCACGCTACTTGGGTTGTGGTGAAGAGGCTTAACAAAAATATAGCTGAGACATCGATTTGGTTTCTCATATCACGGGTGCACAAGCACAGGTTTTTCTGCCCGTCATGAATACCTCGGCGAGATGCTTCTTCGCCAGTCCTCTTTCTTTCTGTCTATGACTCTTATCTCAGTTGTGTTGAGTTTAGTGCTGGTGATCATGCCGCCCTTGGTGAAAGACTACGTGAATCAAC
>CAJWPN010000094.1:0-5159 GCA_913045345.1 uncultured Gemmatimonadales bacterium | reverse complement strand
CTGACATTCCGACCGCTAGCGGTCACTGCTCAGGAGACTTTGGATTTTCATTTCTCCAGGCCTCCAGAACGTCAGGCGGATCTAAGGGCGGGCATTTCCGCTGAACGGGAAGCCGAGGTCTTAGCAGCTTGGCATGCCCGCCAGTAGGTGAGCCTATCACCTGATAAGCGTTTGGGGGAAGCTCGTTAGGAGCCCCTCAGGTCATAGCTTAGCGGATTCCAGTTAGCTCCCGGCTTAGTGCCTTAAGACTAGCTCGGGCCTGCATGTCATATGCCTGGGCATTTGCTTGTGCCGGTACTAGACCCCGGAAAAATTGGCCGCCCTCAATTTCGTCAGATACTACCAACTGCATCACCGCATCCGCGCCTTCGTCAATAGTAGAACGGGGTTGAGCGCCAGCTCTTAGCACCATCCCAGTAGGCATGTATGTCGCTGGATGAAGAGAGTTCACCATGATATCCGTGCCATCTAATTCCTCGTCCAGGTCGAAGGTGAACATGATCTGGGCGAGCTTGCTTTGGCCGTAAGCTCTCCCGCCGCTGAAGTTGTTTTCGATCATTACATCATCAAAATCGATTGGGCTTTGAGCCAACGAAGAGACATTTACGATACGGGAAGGTGTGCTCGAGCGTAGGCGAGGCATGAGCATGTGGGTGAGCAAGAAAGTGGATAGGTAGTTCACTTGGAATCGGAATTCGTGTCCATCTTCGGACACCAAGCGCTCATTTGGTGCTGAACCGAAGCCTGCATTGTTCACCAGAACGTCCATACGTTCGTAGTCCCTCAGGAGCGATTCACCGAATTCTCTCGTTTGATCAAAAGAAGCTAGATCAGCTCTGTAGAATCGTGCGTTGCCGGGACCCTGACTGTTGATTTCGTCCACGACCTCTAGTCCGCGTTCTTGACTGCGTCCATGCACAATGACGTGCCATCCCATCGCTCCGAGCCGAAGTGCAACCTCACGGCCCAGCCCGGATGTGGAGCCTGTTACAAGGACTACCTGTTGGCCAGGTTCCTGGGCGCGGACCTCGAGAGTGTTGGCTAGAAAAGCGCTGGGCAATAAAGCTAAGGCTAGGGTCAGCATGATACCTGCGGATCTTGTCAGTGATCTTTCAGGGACAATGTGGCAATCTTGATTCATGGTGCTGCGGCTCCTTGCCTTATTCGATTTAGCGTCATCATAGGAATACGGAGATTACTTTATTCGGAAGTAGACAGTCTAGGTAGTTCCGCCCATCCTTGCACCGGACCAGTGTCCTGAATCACGCCTACCGCGCTCGCAACTTCTGGTGAGGCGGCTACAGGAACCCTATGATGCAGCGCTTGAGCCCATAGCCGACGCTGTTTCGAACAGGGGGCTAACCGAGGCTTAGCCATCGAGATTTGTGGCCTGCTAACTGCTTGGAGGTCCGCGTGCTAAAAGGGCTGATCGGCTACTTCGTTGACTTCAAGGATGACGAAGAGTTCAAGGGAATGCTTTGGGCTGCGGCCTACGGCTTCTTCATCATGTTCGCGTGGTACATCCTGAGGGCCGTGCGAGATGAGATTGCGGCCGAAGACCGAGGCAACCTCCAGGTCCTCTGGACTGCCGTGTTCGCGGTCATGGTTTTCGTAGCAGTTCCAGCATACTCGTGGGTAGCGTCCAGGTATTCACGTGGCGTCTTTGTACCTCTCGTGAATCGCTTCTTTATTGCTTGTCTAATTGGGTTTTGGGCGAGCCTCCTTCTCCTCCCGGTGGAAGCGCGCCCGTGGATTGATCGAGTCTTCTATGTGTGGGCGAGCATCTTCTCACTTTTTGTGGTAACAGTGTTCTGGGGTCTCGTAGCCGACTGTTTCGACAACGACCAAGGAAAGAGACTCTTCGCGTTCATCGCTGTAGGGGTTTCTCTCGGAGGGATTTGTGGGCCGCTGGTCGGAGTCTTTTTGGCAGAACAGGTGCCAGTGTTCACTCTCCTTCTGATTTCGTGCGTGCCTCTTGAGATAGCTTCATGGTTTGCCGGGGCTTTGCACCGAAACTTTGAAACCGGTGAGGTTGAGGCTGTAGGTGAGTCAGGCCGGCCGCTTTCTGGTGGAGCATGGTCGGGGATGAAAGCAGTCTTCGCTTCGCCGTATCTCACGGGCATCGCCGCCTTTATCGCTTTGATGACATTTGCGTCTACCGTTCTTTACTTCGCACAGTCTGACATTGTCTACGAAGTAATGACTGATCGAGGTGAACGCAGAGCCTTTCTGTCGAAAATCGATCTGACCGTCAACGTCCTAACGATTCTCTTCGAGGTGTATCTGACTGCGCGGATCTTACGTTGGCTAAATGTGGGGGTGGCTCTAGCACTAATCCCTGTGGCCACAGTGGTGGGATTCATTGCCCTTGGAATCTATCCCACTCTGGTGACTCTAATGGTGGTTCAGGTGATTTATCGCGCGGGCCGTTATGGTATTACTAAACCAGCTCGGGAAGTGTTGTTCACTGTGGTATCACGAGAGGAAAAATACAAATCCAAGGCCTTTATCGATGCAGCAGTATACCGGGGCGGTGATTTGGTCAGTGGTTGGATCTATGCTGGGCTTGGTACGTTTATCGGGCTTTCACTCGGTACTATTGCCCTGATCGCAGCTCCTGTCATGGGTGTCTGGGCAATAGTTGCAATCGGCATCGGTGCACGTGGTGATGCTATGGCTGTTAGCGATGGAGATGACTTGGGTGATGCAGTTTCTGTTGGTTGAATCCGCAGATCGTAAGGTGCTTGAGTGATATTTTGTTTGTGACCCTGCTGATGACGCACCGACAACGCCTCACATTACTCGCAGCAGTTCTGATGTCCTTTGTTGCACCGAATGATCTAAAGGGTCAGAACATCAATGGTGTGTCGGAATCACTCCTCCGGGAAGTAATGTCTGAGGCAGATCTCTTTTCCCCAGCTACGGGGGATCCTCTGGTAAAGCAGGCGTATCGAGGTCAGGAACTGATCGGATACGTTTTCCTCACCTCTGATTTGCCTCCCGAGGAGTACGGGTATAGCGGTACGATCGAGACATTAGTGGGGATGAAGCTCGATGGTACGATTACGGGTATCAGAGTGACGAATTACCGTGAGTCGTACATGCGTAGTATGGGAGATTTCCTTCGGAGGCCGGGCTTCCAGGAGCAGTACACAGGGAAGTACGTCGGCGAAGCATTTCGTGTGGGTGGAGATATCGACGGAATCTCTCAGGTCTCCATCAGCGTCCGAGCACTTTCCCGTGGCATACGCAACACAGCCCGTCGTGTAGCAAATGCCTACTCGTTTGAGGTCGAATTACCAACGGGTACGGTAGAAGATGTGGTGGGGCTATCGTGGTTCGAGCTTCGCCGTCGAGGTGTTGTTGAGCGGCTTGAGTTGACTGAGCCTGGAGAAGGATCTGCTGGCATCTCTCTCTCACACATGTGGAGCGACAGGGTTGGAGAGTATCTCTTGGGTGAAGAGATGTACCAGCGCGCGTTAGCTTCTGTCGAAAGGCGTGGAGGCGCAGATCATCTCATGCTCTACACGGTGGATGGCCCGCGTCTCCGTCTTTTTGTTAGAGAGGGTTGGGCGATCGAACAGGGTGGAGACACGATCGACATCTCGCCAGATAATATCGTGATGTTGGGTCTGACCTCAGGGGGTGTTTCCTACGGAGAGGCAACGATCACCGGGGTCATGATGGTCGAAGATACAGTCGACATCACGAGGCCGTTCACATTTCTCTACGACCTGGGTCCTAGGCTGGGTTCTCACAGGCTGGATTACACGACCCAGGAAGCGCGGATTATTATGGCCGAGGAAGCCGCCGCCGCAGAGGCGGAAGCGGCCGCTGAGCGAGCGGCAGCAGAAGAGAGGGCAGCAGCAGAAGCACTGTCGAATACTGCTCCGCCTTCAACAACTGTCGAGGGAGTCGCTGCAATCGACACCTCAGAGGCTGGGCTAGAAGGAGCATCGGATTCATCGGCTATCGCAGGCTCAGAAGAAATTCCTCCAGGTGAAGGTTTCGATTTCACATTAATCCAAGAGGAAACGGTCCTGGAGCGAATGCTCGCGAACACTTCCTGGACTCGTGTTGTGTTGATTTTACTCGTGCTCGCATTCGGGATGGCTGCATTCTTCACAAAGATCACTTTGCTGCGCTGGCTTTCGCTCGGCGTGACTCTGTTGGTCCTTGGATTTGTGGATGGTGGGTTCCTTTCTGTTTCTCATATTACGAGTGCGATCTGGGTTGGTCCTTCAGTCTTTTTAGATGATCTACCTCTCCTACTCATGGTCGTCTTCACCGTGGTTACCACACTCATCTGGGGCAGGGTATTCTGCGGTTTCTTGTGCCCGTTTGGTGCACTCCAGGACTTTCTGGATCGGATTGTTCCCGAAGGCTGGAAGAGGACGCCCTCAATACCTATTCACCGGATGGGGCTTCGGACGAAATACCTGGTTCTTGCGATCATTGTGGTCCCTGCGTTAGCTGGGAGTCACGTGAGTTTCTACGAGTATTTTGAGCCATTTGGCACAGTCTTCTTTAGGAGCCCGAGCATCCTGTTATGGGTAATTGCTGGAGGTTTCATTCTGGCTTCAGCAATCGTGCCACGCTTCTACTGTCGTTATGCGTGCCCCCTCGGGGCTGCGTTGGCGATTGCTTCGGTGGTTTCACCGAAACGAATTCGGCGTGTCGAGCAGTGCGATCACTGCCTGGTATGTCAGCAGAAATGCCCAACCGGAGCGATCGAGGGACCGGGAATCGATTTTAAGGAATGTGTGCGCTGCAATGTTTGTGAAGTGCAGCTTATCAAGAAAGCAGGAGTATGCCGCCACGAGATGGAAGAGATCCGACCCCGGTTGATACAGGTGAAGCTGGGATCGCTCGAAGGAGTGGCTGATGGAGCATAAGGACAAGCGTATGGTCAGCCGCCGTCAGGTGCTCCGTATTACTGCTGTGGCAGGTGTCTCACTCGCGATGGGCACCGGCCTTGTACGTTCGCTTCTCAGTCGAGCGGGCCTCCACCGCGTGAGTGAAACTCGGACACAGATGGGGACGCTAGTCATCGTCACCATTGTTGCACCAGAGCTCAAGGTTGCTCGAGAGATGGTGCAGAACGCGTTTGGGCAGATGGAGAGACTCGAGGGGATTCTGAGTCGCCATCGGAGGGATAC
>CAJWPN010000093.1:0-5336 GCA_913045345.1 uncultured Gemmatimonadales bacterium | reverse complement strand
TTCCAGATAGTGAGCGTCGACGGATCGATGACCTTGAGGCGACCACGTATTCGACAGAGACAGGAGAGACCACGGAGAAACAACGTCCGCAGCGCAGGAGGCCCAAAAGAAAGCGTCGGCCGCGACCTGATGTAATTGCCCAACACTTGAGTTCAGACGACCGGGTGGCGTCAACTCCGGATGAGGACAACTCTGTTGCTGAAACTGGGTCGAAAGATTCAGACCAGGATGAAGTTGTAGACTCGCTGGAAGCCTCCAGCAGAGTGGATGAAGTTGGTACGGATCATTCTGATGGACCCATCGATGTGGAGGATGTAGCTGGGGGAGAAAAGGATGGGTGAGTCAAGCAGGAACATGGCAGTATCCGCAAAGGACGTTAAGAAACTGCGCGATATGACTGGTGCAGGTATGATGGAGTGCAAGCGGGCGTTGACGGAAATGGAGGGGGATATTGAGAAGGCAGTTGACCTTCTTCGGGCAAAGGGAGCTTCCAAAGTCGCAAAGCGCGCTGGAAAAGCTGCGAATGAGGGCACGATCGGGAGCTATGTGCATTTCGATAATAAGACTGCTGTGATTCTTGAGTTGAACTGTGAAACCGATTTTGTTGCGAATACAGATGATTTTAGAGCACTCGCGAAGGACCTCGCTCTTCATATAGCCTCATCTGCACCGATTGCCGTCTCTCGAGACCAAATTCCGGATGAGGTTCTTGAGCGAGAGCGAAGTGTCTACCTAGAGCAAGTCAAAGAAGCGGGCCCTAAGCCTGAGCATATCATCGAAAAAATAGTCGAAGGAAAGATGGCTAAGTTCTTGAAAGAAAATACTTTACTTGCTCAAGATTTCGTCAAGGATCAGGACAAGACTATCGAAGAGTTAGTCACAGAAGTATCTGCTAAGACGGGTGAAAAGATCGGTGTCGGTCGATTTTCCCGGATAAAGGTAGGCGAGACATCCGTGTAAGTTTGTTTTTCAAATTGCCGGTGACAGAAAGGGATCTCTAACCCGAATTCGATGAACCAGACCTCTCAAGAGCTTATGTATCAGAAGGTTATGTTGAAGCTCTCTGGTGAGGCTTTGGCAGGTGAGAAGGGCTTTGGTATCGCTCCCGAAGTTGTTGATCGCCTAACCGAAGAAATCGGATCCGTTGCCTCAATGGGTGTCTCCTTGGGAGTTGTGATTGGTGGCGGCAACATTGTGAGGGGTGCGATGGCTTCCCGATCCGGAATGGATCGAGTTCAAGCCGACTACATGGGGATGCTCGCTACAGTAATAAATGCTCTGGCAGTTCAAGACCTTCTGGAGCATAAGGGTATTGAAACCCGAGTGATGACTGCTATTAGGATGGAGGAGATCGCGGAACCGTATATCCGTCGGCGAGCGTTACGACACATGGAGAAGGGACGCGTTGTGCTTTTTGCTGGAGGTACTGGAAACCCCTATTTCTCTACTGATACAGGTGCAGTTCTTCGTGCCATTGAAATGGGATCTGATGTTGTTATAAAAGCAACCAAAGTCAGGGGTGTCTACACAGCTGACCCGGTCAAAGACGCTCAAGCGGAGTTCATTCCGGAGATCTCATTTCAGGAAGTCGTGGCGCGTGAACTTGCGGTTATGGATACACCAGCTGTTGCCCTCTGTAAGCAAAACTCCTTGCCCATTATTGTCTTAAACTTGGAAGAGCAGGGTGCTGTTGCGAGAGCTATTCTTGGTGAGCAAGTGGGAACCCTAGTATCCTAGTAGTCATTGTCAAAGGCGATCAGTTAAATACTACTGGAGCCTGTGCTCTTTGACCTGAGCCTAGTGGAGGAATTATGCCGACCGTTGAGGATGCTAAAACGCGAATGGAGGCGGCACTTGAGGCGCTTCGGCGCGAATTCGCGACAGTTCGAACGGGAAAAGCTACTCCTGCCCTTTTGGACACGGTCCGTGTCGAAGCCTATGGATCGAAGATGCCCTTGAACCAGCTAGCTACAATTAGTACTCCGGAATCTAGCCTGTTGGTTCTTCAGCCATTTGATAAGACTCTCCTGTCTGATATAGAGCGTGCGATCATGACTGCAGATCTGGGTTTGAATCCAGCTAACGATGGGAACATTATCCGTATTCCGATTCCTCCCTTGAATGAGGAGCGTCGACAGGAATATGTGAAGCTTCTGCATAGAATGACTGAGGAAGGAAGAGTCTCGATTCGCCACGCGCGTCGGACAGTAAGAGACGAACTCCATCAGCTTGTCCGTGATCATGAACTCAGTGAGGACGAGAGCCGTCGCCGAGAGGATCAGCTTGAGAAATTAACCAAGGAATACATAGAGAAAGTGGACGAACTTCTTAAGAGTAAGGAAGCAGAGGTGATGGCCATCTAGCGGCCTCAGCCTAAAAGCTCATGGCCTCCGAGAGCCTAGATAAGATTCGTCTGAGCGGTGCTGTGCCAAAGCATGTCGCGATCATTATGGATGGCAATGGTCGATGGGCGAAGCAGAAAGGATTACCGCGCCAGATCGGACATCGGGAAGGTATGAAATCTGTCCGTGAGACGATTGAAGGGGCGATTGAAGCAGGAATTAAGATTCTAACTCTCTTCGCATTCTCAACTGAAAACTGGAATCGTCCGCGTAAAGAAGTTGCCTCCTTAATGTCGCTCTTGCGGTACTACTCTCGAAAAGAACGTGACAGCCTCAAACGCCAGGGTGTCGAAGTTCATGTTCTTGGGGAAATCGAGCGTTTTGATGACCGGACTCAAGAAGCAGTGGATTTGATTGTCGAGGGCACTAAAGGTGGGCGAACTTTGAGCTTGAATCTCATGATCTCTTATGGTGGCAGGGAGGAGATTCTGCGTGCTGTGAGGATTTTGGCAGAGCGAGTAGATCAAGGTGAACTCGCAGTGGATGATATAGATGAGGAGGCGCTACGTCAGACACTTCTAACAGTGAATATGCCAGATCCGGATCTTTTGATTAGAACCTCTGGTGAGTACCGTATTAGCAACTTCATGCTATGGCAGGTTGCTTATTCAGAACTGCACATCACTCCTGTACTATGGCCTGATTTTACCCGAGAACATCTCTTTGAGGCGGTTCTAGATTACCAGCGTCGGGACAGGCGGTTCGGGCTTGTCACGACTTCGTAATTCCCGTGACTAATCTTTCACGGAGATGGTTGGTCGCGATCATCTGCATACCCATCGTAATGTTGCTCCTTTACTCTGGGAATTGGATTCTGGGGGTTCCTTTATCTGCATTAGCTGCGATGGGCACGCAGGAGGTCTATCGCTTAGCAGCACACACCGGGGTGGATCCTTTCCGGTTCACGGGAGCAACTGGAGCTGCAGCTCTGGTTTTAGCGGGGACCTGGCAGGGAACGTTTGTAGCCTTTGCTCCTTGGGCACTCAGCATCGTCGGGACTGTTCTGCTTATTTCACTTATACTAGCAGTCTCGAATCGAGGAGCCACTGGTGGTCCCTTGGGGGCTGTATCTGTGACGATGGCTGGCTGTCTTTACTGTGGTCTTTCGCTTTCGTTTGTGCCGCTCACTCTCATGTTTCCCGCTGCTGAGAGTTGGGGGGGAACTACGGGAGTGCCTTGGCTTGGTGTCGCAGTGATTGCTCTTCCTTTAGCGATCACATGGATCGGGGATGCGGTCGCTTTTTTTGCGGGTAGCAAGTGGGGAGAACACAAGCTTGCGCCTTCAATCAGTCCTAACAAAACCTGGCTTGGGTCATGGTCAGGACTTGGGGCTACCATAGCTGTAGGCATTCTATGGTACTTTGTGACATCGCCATATTTGGTTGGTATGCCCATCAACAGTTTCTTGATGGCTGGATTGGTTGGTGCCGTCCTGGGAATGAGCGCGCAGGTGGGTGATCTTGTAATCTCGGTTTTCAAACGAGAGGCAGGCGTCAAGGATACTGGGACAATTTTTCCTGGACATGGAGGGATCTTGGACCGTATCGACTCCATCGCATTTACAGTTCCTATCTCATATGCGGTTCTAGCCTTGCTCGCGAAGATCCAATGATTCGTATAGCAGTTCTGGGTTCTACGGGTTCGGTCGGTCGCAGTGCACTTGAGGTTATCCAGCGTCATCCTAGCCAATTCAAGGTGACTTCCTTGGTTGCTGAAAAGAGTAGTGATGCTCTAGCAGCCCAAGTGGCCTTGTTTAATCCACGTCTAGCAGTCTTGGCGGACGAGGGTGTCCCACTACCAGACGGGGATGGAATAACCTGCTGGGCTAGTGGATGGGAGGCCGTATTAGAAGCATCAGCAGATCCGGAGACCGACGTGGTCCTTAATGCCCTTGTTGGTGCCGCAGGCCTTGAACCCACTCTCACTGCATTAGAGGCTGGTCATCGTCTTGCATTAGCCAACAAGGAATCGCTCGTTGCTGGCGGCCATCTTGTTTTGTCCGCAGCGGAGCAAGGGTCCGGTGAGATCGTGCCGATAGATTCTGAGCACAGTGCGATCCTACAGTGCCTTCAGGGTTATAGCCCATCAGATGTTCAGCGTCTGGTGCTTACCGCATCAGGTGGTCCGTTCCGGGGACGAGATCAAGAAACGTTGTGGGATGTAAGCCCAGAGGATGCTCTGAAGCACCCCACTTGGAGTATGGGTGCCAAGATCACGATCGATTCAGCGACACTCGCAAATAAAGCGCTCGAGATTATTGAGGCACATTTCCTTTATGGGATTGCATATGAGAGGCTTGATGCGATTGTTCATCCGCAATCAGTGATCCACTCACTGGTTGAGTTTGTGGATGGATCCGTACTAGCACAACTTGGCTTCCCGACCATGGAACTACCTATCCTGTACGCACTAACGTATCCCAACAGAATCGAGGATGTAGCCCTGCAAACCTATGACCCCGTTCGTTCATCTCCCCTAACATTCGAACCGATTGACGATGCGGCATTCCCACTATTCAAGGTTGGCGTACACGCAGGCCGAACGGGAGGATGTGCACCAGCAGTGTACAATGCAGCGAATGAGATTGCGGTTCAGGCCTTTCTTGAAAATGCTGTCAGCTTCCCAGAGATGGCCGATTTGGTTTTGGAAACTATAGATCGAATTGGAAACAGTGCGGTGACTGGAATAACGGATGTTCTGGAGGTTGATCGGGCTGCTAGATCAGTTGCTACTGAGGTTGCTCATAGCTTTAGTAAGACCAAACTCGGAGTAACCCGATGAGCTACTTTCTAGCAACTCTCGTTGTCCTTGGCGTGTTGATCTTCATACATGAGCTAGGACATTTCCTCGCGGGTAGAGCTGTGGATGCAGAAATCCAACGTTTCTCCATCGGATTCGGCCCAAAACTGTTCGGTTTTAAGTATGGAGAGACGG
>CAJWPN010000092.1:0-5580 GCA_913045345.1 uncultured Gemmatimonadales bacterium | reverse complement strand
CCAAAGCGAATTCTGGATTGTACTCGCGATTACCGTGGACTCGCACCATTCAAAAAATGGGAGAAGCACCTTACCTGTTCTCTGCTAGTCTCTGCATATAGAGTGGCCGCCAAATCAGTTGAAATATCAAATCATTCTACCCCGACTTCGACCACACATCCGGCAAGCCAATTAACAAAATCAGGCTGTGGCTGAAGGTCACAGTCAAACCAGTTGTAGGCGATCATTCGCCCAGTAACAACAACCAATGCCCATGCGAAGATGGAAACCATACCTGCGACGCGGGCAGCACGGGGTGGCACCGGATTAAGATCCCATTGTGATACACGACGATGGATTTTTGAGTGGAACAACCAAACGTTGAGACCGGCGAGTATCAATGCGAGTAACTTGATACGGAAGAACACATTGTGGTAGTAGCGTACCGGCTGGGAGTAAAATACCAAAAGGCCTGTCACGAACGACACCACGAAACCTGCCCTGGTCCAGGGAAGAAGCCTCTCTGTAAAAGCTGAAGCAGGCACTTTTTTGAAAGCGAACCCGAGGAGCCGCAAGTCCATCATTACTGCTGTACCTACGAACAGAGCGATTGTAAGAACATGAACCGACTCTATTAACGGCCACACGTAGAGAGATTCCAGAAGAGCAACACTCCAAGGTGTAGCCCCGAGCCATTCAAGAAAGCTCTCTATCAAGCTAGAACCTTCAGTTTGACCGGGTATCGTTCGGACGCAACGTATCTAACGCATATGTGGCATGGCAGGCAGTGCAGACATAGTAAACTTCTGCACCCGCATCGAACACGGCATTCTTATCTCTTGTCTCAGCCGCCTCTATCGCGATTCGCCCGACTTGGACCATCGCTTTAGACATAGCGATCCAGCTGGTTTGGTCCAATGCTCTGCTATCCATCATCAGTAGATTCCCGGACTCCGCTATTACGAAAGCTGCATTGCGCACGGCTTCCCACTCTTCTGGATTAGCTGGTGCTATCTCCTGCTCACCGGTCTCATCTATGATCCAACCAACTGCATCCCAGTAGGCCTCAGCCGCAGGCTCCAACACTGAAAGCATAAGCTCTTGAACATCCGCTACAGCTTCATAGTTGGATGAATCTGGTACATCGTTGGCACACCCCAGTAAGAGTGCAGATGTGACCCAAAGCCACCGGTGAATTCTCATAGAACGGCAAACTAGTTTCCCCATGACTAGCGCGGAAGCCTATGCAGGGCTGAACCGTTTCTTAAAGACCAGAAGAATCCTGGGTCTGGAGTGCTGCATAAATTTCGGTCTTCACCCAAGCATCATCTTCGCTACTCAGCCTCTCGGATAAAGCGGACCGTGCTTGACTTGACTCGATTTGTCCTAGCGCCCATGCAGCATGACCCCTAACGAGTGGCTCCACATCTGAGAGAGCCCGTAAGAGTGTCGTCACTGCTGCCGGAGCCCCCCAATTGCCGAGTGCAATGCAGATGTTACGGAGGAAGCCAGATCGTTTCGCGCGCGTTATGGGTGACTTCTTGAATGTATTTCGGAACCCAAGCTCATCTGTAGAAAGAAGGTTTCCAGCCAACTCTAGCAATAACGGGCCATCCAAATCCTGGCTGGGTTGGTATGCTGAATCTCCGGTTGGCTCGGCAAAGCGCTCATTCCACGGACATACTTCCTGGCAGATATCACACCCGTAAATCCGATTGCCCATAGCACTCCTCAATTCCACTGGAATTACTGAGCGATGTTCGATCGTGAGATAGGAGATGCAGCGACGGGCATCCATCACAGGGGCACCTGAGGTATCACGCCCTAGTAACGCACCTGTTGGACAAGCATCAAGGCATGAGCGACATGTCCCGCAACGATCCTCGAGAAATGGTGAGTCTGTTGAAAGTTCGAGGTCGACCAAGAGCACCCCAAGAAAGAAGAACGAACCACTAGTTGGGTCGATGAGCATCGTATTCTTCCCGAACCAACCTAGCCCCGCCCTCTGACCAAGGTCTCGTTCGAGGATTGGGCCGGTATCAACATAAGCCCTACCCTCTACTCTCTCCGGAACACGCTGGCTGAGCCATTCGAGTAATCCCAAGAGTTTGCTCTTGATGATGTCATGATAATCATCCCCACGGGCATATGTTGCGATAATAGCCATCTCGGGATCATCCGATGAGCATCCCAAGTCTTCCGTTAGATAGTCATGTGTAACGACAATCACAGAACGCGCACCTGGGAGTGTCTGCTCAATGTCACTGCGTCGCCTGACAGACTCCTCGCGGGCGAGGTACCGCATCTCACCCTGCATGCCAGCATCGATCCAAGACTGATAAAAATCGATATGGGCACTTGAGCTGACCCCTGTGATACCAACTCTTGAGAACCCGAGAGACTTGGCTTGGGCCTTGAGTTCCTCAACAAGCATTGCTTTGGAATATTTTCGGTTCACGGGGTCTTAGGCTAATTCGAAACCTTATACCGTCGATCCTTCCACTCCACATCCCCTGAACGCATCCTTGAACGGATCATGATGAGGATGACCACTACAGATCCCAACGGATAGAACACAGCATAGTAGGCCGGACCACCAAGAAAGTTTAGAAAGGAGGCATGAATTCCAATACTGAGAGCGCTAACTAATGCCGACCAAATCAGCAGTGTGTCTCCCCCAAACCCTGCCAGAGCAAGCATAAGGATTAGAGGAGGTGCAACCCAAAAGCATAAAGTCGTGATGGTTACGACTCCAAATGAAGCTACTAGGGGTTGTCCTTGGACAGCCCCCATCTGAATCAGTCGCGACCACCCTGCGATCAAGCCGGTAAGTGATTGGTACATACGTGTCGTAAGGTCATCCATCCCCATCCGGATCACGAAGGTCCGCCCGTGTCGTTTTACCATCTGAGCTAAAGCAAGATCTTCAAGCACCCTATCTCGCACTGATTCATGTCCTCCAATTGCCTCATACGATAAGCGTGGCATGAGCATGAACTGCCCGTTTGCTACACCATCCTGCCATTGGCTACTCCGCGCTGAGCGCTCCAAGTCCGGATGCCGGAATAGAACCGACAGAAAAATTTGTGGTTGAACAAGGCGCTCCCAAAATGACTCCATTACTTGGAATCCGAGTACATTGAGCAGGTCCGCATCTGTGTTCTGCAGTTCTGTAATCGAGCGACTAAGTAATTTGTCTCCATGAGTGGTATCAGCATCGGCAAACACGAGCATCTCAGCTGAAGTCGCTCTGGCACCCTGCTGGCAAGCCCAAGGCTTTCCCATCCATCCTTCGGGTAGCGCTTTCCCCTCCACTACCATCAATCGCTTCGCATTTCCAGGAGGGATAGTTCGAGCCAACTCTGCAGTTCCATCTACACTGCGATCATCAACAACGATGATCTCAAAGTTTGGATACCTAGATTTCGTGAGAGAAGCCAAGCAATCTTCTATGTTCTCAGCTTCGTTACGGGCAGGTATGATCACCCCAACACTCGGTGCTCGTGCGGGATCAAGGGATGTAATCATGGTGAGTTGTCTGACAGGCTTAACAATTAATAAGAGGAACACAATGATCCCGACCCATGGGAGCGCAAACAAAATCGATACCATGGAAGTAGCTTGCTACAACCACAGCCTGATAGAAAGTCCATCTGGCGACATCTTCCAATTGGAGTGTACTGCCCGCACTCCTCAATCTGGACCATTGCAGTGACTAGTAATCCCTCTGAATTAGATCTTAGTTCCGTCCGTGAGGAATTTCCGATACTTACGAGACGCACGTACCTCAACTCGTGCTCTCTTGGCGCACTCTCAAAACGTTCTGAACAATACTTAGATGAGTTTCAGGAACTCTGGCATGACATGGGAGCCTCAGCTTGGTACCAACACTGGCTAGGCCGGATCGAAGATCTACGTATTCATGTTTCTGATTTCTGGGGCTCCAGCGCTGCAGAGGTGGCCTTTCTCCCATCAACCTCAGCAGCACTAGCGATGGTAGGAGAGAGTGTTCCGGTAGGGTCACGAAACAAAGTCATCTGTACCGAACTTGATTTTCCGACTCTACCGTACCAATGGGTGGTAAAGCCAGAGATTGAATTGGTGGTCCTTGAAAGCCCGGACGGCATCCGTGTCGATCCTGAACAATTCGCGGCGGTAGTTGATGAACGGACGCTCTTCCTAGCCACAAGCCACGTCTTTTTTACAACTGGTTACGTCCAGGACATCAGCTCGCTAGCTCAGATTGCCCATAACTCTGGTGCATACTGCATCATCGATGGATACCAAGGGGCTGGCCAAGTACCCCTCGAATTGACTGAGACTGATGTAGACTTCTATACAGCAGGTCCACTCAAGTGGCTGTGTGGTGGGCCAGGACTCGCTTACCTGTTCGTTAAGAGTGAGCTTATTACCCAACTAAAACCAAGAATCACTTCGTGGTTTGCGACCACTCAACAGTTCGATTTCAATCCAAGTGGATTCGAGTACCGTCCAGATGCTCGGAGGTTTGAACTGGGTACCCCAGCATTACCGACTGTCCATACTGCACTCGGTGGTCAAGAGATCCTAAATGCAGTGGGCATTAATCAGATTCTACATCTAAACAACCAGTTAACGAAACACCTTATCAATAAGGCCCATGATTTAGGGTTCGAGATTGCACTTCCGGAACTAGGGCACCGGTCTGCAATCATAATGATTCCTCATGAAAATCCAGCTGGAGCTGTCGCACATCTAGCGAAGAAGGGGGTCATTGTCGACCACCGACCGGGATTCGTCCGGATAAGTCCTCACTTCTACAATACCAAAGAGGAAATAGACCAGTGTATCGAAGCTCTGGCGAACTACTGATTCTTTCTTGATGTCGCCGGGGCCCAACGTGCACCATCACGTTCTCGATATTTTGAGAGCACGTTCTCTAATGCCTCATCAAGGTCAATCCCTTGTTCATTAGCGATAACGATCAGCACGAATAGGACATCTGCAAGTTCAAGGGCTAGTTCCTGATTGGGCTCTTCAGGTTTCTTGATCTTGGACCCGAAACGGTGATTGAGTTCACGCGCCAGCTCTCCGACCTCCTCAATCAATCGCGCAAGATTGGCCAGAGGAGGCCAATAACCTTCTTCAAACTGTGAAATCCATTCATCCACCTTGCGTTGAGCATCGCTGATCTCCATCAGGGCACCAAAACGAGCTTGCCGAAAACACGGCCAGATTCAAGCATTTCATGTGCAGTACGAGCTTGGTCAAGCGGCAAGACCTGATGGATGACCGGATCAAAGCTCCCTTCGAATACCAGGCGCATCACCCGACGGAATTCCGCCGGAGTTCCCATGGTACTCCCCATGATCGTTAGCTGTTTCCAAAATAGTAAGCGGATCTCAGTAATGCCTCTGGATCCAGTCGTAGCACCAGATGTGACCAATCGACCCCCTAGTCCCAAAGATCGCAAACATCGCTCCCAGACCCCCTCCCCGACGGTATCAAAGACCATATCGACACATGCCTTGTTGGTATCACGCCACACTTCACGTGCGAAGTCCACCTTTTCACGATCGTAAACCACGTGAGCTCCTAGGTCTTCTGCTCGGGCTACGTTCT
>CAJWPN010000091.1:0-5816 GCA_913045345.1 uncultured Gemmatimonadales bacterium | reverse complement strand
ACTACCGACCTCACGCTTATCAGGCGTGCGCTCTAACCAACTGAGCTACAGGCCCCAAGGAGCCCGAGAACTTATAGTTTTCAATGAATTCACTCAACCAACCCGTCCCCGAGGGCAGGCCAGCTCTGATGAAGTTCTCAACTCTGGGTATTAGGGTCAGTCATCGGGATTCCGAAGCGCTCAAGTACTGGAAGCATAGTTTCGAAGTCATAGAATGTAAGCTGTTGAATCCGTAGCAGTGCACGACGCCAACCCAGGTACGCATCAAGGAAATTGCTCGCCGTATCTGACTCCCTCTGGAAACTTTGTATCAACTCTAAAGCTGAGATCGAGCCTTCCCGATACAAATCGATACTTGACACTGACAAATCATTTGCCAACGCCAGATTACCCTCCATCGCTATCGTGCGTGCTTCGAATTCCTCTACGTTTCTTACTTGATTCTGAACCTGAGAACGGATTTGCTGCTCTGCTTGTTCAATACGCAGTTGGACTTGATCTAGCCCGATTCGGGAGGATGCAATGCTTGCGCTGCGCTGCCCCCAATCCCAGATAGGCAGGTACGCATTGACGTCTATTGTGTAGGTATTTGACGGCCTGTCCCACAGATCCCTAAAAGCAGGATCCTGCATCTCTCGCCCATAGCTCATTGCGAGATCCATCCTAAAGCTACCCCTGCTTCTCGTATTCTCCAGATTAATCTCACTTTCCCTGTAGGTAATGTTCAGTTGCCTCATACGCGGGGTGAGCTGTAGCGCAAATTGTGTGGCCTGCTCTATGTCAATCTCAATCGGCCGAACATCAATAGCAGGTGTGAGAGTAATCGAGTCAGCTGGAGACAGGTTGAGGGTTGTCGTTAAACTCGCAGCCTGAAGTCGGAATTGGCTTTCCATCTGCTGCACCTGCTCCACAGCATTAGCCAATTCCACTTGGATTTGGCCTAGATCAATGGCTCTTGTCGTATCCGTTAGTGCCAACTCCTCTGCAGCTGCGACCGCTTCTGTGAGATTAGCCACCCGAGCCTCATTGATAATCCTCTGATAAGCAGACTCAAAGAGCTCGAAATAGTCCCCAGACAGGTCATCGACGATTTCAACAACGTCATCATAGAATTCCAATTGAGTGTCCTCGAAGTCGAGTTCTGCTTCTTCGATGTTGTTCTTGAGGCTATTTGCCTGAAAGAAAGGCTGGGTGTACCTGATGAAGTAGCGGTTGTAGTACCGCAGGTCTTTGTCACCATCGGGTTCCGTCTGTGCGTAACGGTAGACCCTGTTATTCAGTGACAGATAACCGTTCGTTGGGTAACCGAAGAGGATGACGGGTTGGCGGATTGACAATTCAGCCTCAAGGCGCCTGGAGTCCTCATGAATGATCTCATCCCTTTGAAGCGTGGAGTTCCACTTCGTCTCGGAAATCGACCTTAAATCTGGTGCGGAGAGATTTAAGTCCACCCGTGAACGCAATCTCGCACGCTGCGCCTGCAAACGGAATCTGGTGCGATCGATACCCATATTCAGCTGGCGCACTCGGAAGCTGTTGCTTAGCGCCAAGTCTACCATTCCCTCAAGCGTGAGATCCACGACCCTGCCCTGAACTTGGGCATGGACTGATTCACCAACCATCAGAGAGGCAGACAGAAATGCCCAGATCACAAGCGATTTCAACTGTATCTTCCTCAAACCCATCTCGATATCTCCACTAGAAATTATTCTTCGACCCGAATACTCAGGCACACTCTTATATAAAGACACTCAAGCAACTATGGAATGTTAATGAAACTGGACATAGGCCACTCACTCATTGTTGGCACTAGCTCTGGCTGATGATCGCTTACCCTGGGAGCCTGAGTGATACATGCAAATGATCGCTGACCCCTACGTGACGAAGTGAATGGAAGCCAAGTGCCCAAAAGCCAAGTTCAATCGCGCGATTTCTCCATTCCGACCTATTGTCAGTTGCCAAGTCAAGCGAATGAATCAAGTCATCCTTCTGCGCGAAATGAAGATTCGCTTCATTAGCCGATAGGCCCATCAGTCGATAGTCCTCTAGCATAGACCCTTCAGACTGTCGGAAAGAACTCGGGTCAAAGACAATCACCGGACTAGCAGCTAAACGTAGTAGCGGATGAATCATCTGGTATTCCTCTCGGATCTCGTCCGGGACTGCATTTGTACTCGCAACGTATAAGACGGCATAACCCGTATAGATGAACGCGATCGCGATCGCACCCCGGATAAGCATATGCCGGATGATTCCCCGCCCGGGGATCATCACCCAAGCTCCTAGGAGTAAGAGTGGCACGGTCATAAGAGCCGCACAGACTAGGGACAGTGATGCGGCAAAACCCCATGTGTGGTAGGAAAAGACACTACCCCTTACGAGTATCGTAAATAAAGTGGTGACGAGAATACCCATTCCCATCACCCAACTTACTGATCGCCTTAGAAGGCTGCTGGGGTGATAAGTCATCCCAATTCCATCCTTCTATCAGGCCACATTAACGGGATCACTCGATAGGAGGCACTGCCTCCATAAGCAGCCCAAAAGCTTGATTGAGTGCTTGTCCGCCAGGTCCTGAACCTGTGTACTTGCCTAGCCGCACGACCACAAGGTCGTGAGTCGGAATAATGGTTGTACTCTGTCCACCAGCGCCTCTCATACTATAGGCGCTTTCAGGCAACCCCTGACTACCCTGACCGTTCACCCAAAAAAACGCTCCACCATATTGGAGTCGACCGTCCGAAACCCATGTCGGAGCAAGTGTTGAAGCGTATTCCACATAGCCTTCAGGCAGAATGCGCTCACCATCCCAAACGCCGTCCTGAAGGTAGAGATTGCCGAGTCTGGCCCAATCACGCGCTGGCATAAATGCGAGCCCCTGACCAAGGAAGTTGCCCTGGGGATCCGTCTCAATGAGTCCATCCCTGATCCCAATTTTGTCGAAGAGATCATGCTGCGGAAACGAGTGATAGTCCTGCCCTCGGCCCTCCACTCCAAGACGAATCAGATAGCTAGTCAGAACAGGGTCAGTGTTCCTGTAGCGCCCGATTGTATTGGGAGGCCACTCTTGCGGGCGTGTCGCAGCCCACTCGTAGGAATTCGATGTAGCTGTATAAAGATACAAATGATCAGCGTAGATATCGCGGTCATAGTCAGGGTCACTCGGAGCATTGATCTTGATTCCGCTAGACATACGCATGATGTCACCAATACGGATTTCTTGACGGGGGTCACCCGGCTCCTGCCATTCGGGTACCGGAGCAGGTTGCCATAGTTCATAGGTTCCCTGCTGAATGAGGACACCCATGAGCGTGCCGGTCAAACTCTTGGTCATCGACCAACTCTCAAGGGGTGTATGGATGTCGATACCTTCACCATATCGCTCACCCAAGATGCGGCCCTTATATGTGACTACGAGCCCAAGTGTCCGGGCTTCGGCAGGACCGAATCCAATATCAAGAGCCTCTTCAACCTTCTCCATATCGATTTCAGATGGCCATGGCGCATCGGAAAGAACGTCACCCATTGGCCAAGGAGTTGTCGCTGCAGGTGGCAGGTTGCGCTCCACGGTAGTCGGTACGAAATGCACTGAGTCCTCGCCAATTCCATGGGCTACACAACCCTGATTCTCATAGCGCTTCGCAGTTCGAGTCACTCCATCAGGAAGCGTAAGAGCCACAAGCTCCTGTTCGTAATCAACCACAGTGTCAACAACATGACTGCGTTCATCGAATGGAGAGATGAACCCGCCAACATTGGCAGCTGCGTCAGCAGCATCCAAACCAGTGATGAAGACACCAGAACAAAGAATCTTTGCAAAACCCGCAGTCTGATGGTGTAACGCCTCACCCGGTGGAGGATTGTATTCTGTGTCGAGTTCAAATGCTTTTGCACGCGCAATAAGCGACTCATTAGAGCCATCCGCATTCGGGATTTCTTCTTCACCTACACCGCACGCCACAGACAAAATGCAAGTGGAGAACAATAAGGCTTTGATAGATGAGGCTGTCCGCATACCACTGCTCCCAGTGTTGGTGGGCCCTGAACATATGCTGGGTTATAGCAGCGCGCGACGGACAGTTTATTCCAGTATACCTTCTCCAGATGTTAGCTGGGCAAGCTGTTCTCTCAGTGTCTCTAGGGTCATCACGGGAACAGCGATCTGATATCTAACCTCCTCACCGTAATCCTCATGCTCTACCAAGGCCTCCAGATCTTCCAGTAGCCTTTGAAGATTCTCCACATGGGGGTATGCGAATCGCACAGTAATGCGGACACGCTTGATCTTTAATTCGGTCGGGAGGGTTTGAAGTAACAATTTGACTCCACCAGCATAAGCACGAGAAAGTCCGCCAGTTCCGAGTTTGACTCCTCCGAAATACCGCGCACAAACCGTCACGATCTCACCCACCTCAGAATGCAGTAATACACTGAGCATGGGCCGACCAACCGTTCCGTGGGGTTCACCGTCATCGCTCATACCTATATGGGCAGTACTCCCTGGGGGACCAGCTACAAAAGCCCAACAATGGTGGGTCGCATCAGGGAACAACTCTCTCACCGAGTCCACAAAGGCATTGGCAGCATCAGCGTCTGGCGCATGCGCTGCAGTGGTGATGAAACGACTGCGCTTAATTACTTCCTCGACCGTGTATATTCGCGAGGGAATAGCGTAGCGGAGACCGGGGTCTAAGCTCACTCGACTCTAGCCGCCATGTTAGTATTTGAGTGTAGCGATCAATCCGCTGACATACGATCCAAGAACTGCCGCTCTGAAGGCCTCAAATTACCTGCACCTTCAGACTCCACCTTGGCCAGAAGTCGCACGACTTCTCCTCTGTTAAGCTCATGCAGTGAATCTAGGGCAATCCCCTTCCACCTCGCCGTAGCCAGGCGGTCGCCCATGGGGCCTGTAGGTGATGCGTCGGAGTTGAGTTTCTTATCAAAGGCTCTCTTCGCAGCCCCTTTATGCCACTCCCACCACTTGATGAAAACAAATGCAAAAACGATTCCTCCGAGGTGGGCAAAGTGAGCTGTGCGAGAACCCATAGAGGGGTTCACCCCAGCATACAGAGATCCGAATACAAGCAGGGTAGCAAGAAGCCAAGCCTCAATCGGTAGGATAGCCCACAGATAGATCCGTACACGCGGCCAATACATCGCAAATGCCAAAAGGATGCCATACACCGCACCAGAAGCACCAACGACGGGATACTGACGCGAGAATATGAAATGGAACAGCGCTGCCCCTAACCCAGAAAGGAAGTAAAGCCAAAGGAATCCCTTCGCGCCCAGCCTGTCTTCCACTCGGGGTCCGAAAAAGTAGAGGCCGATCATATTGAAAAGCAGATGCATGAAGCCCGCATGCAGGAACATGTATGAAACCAGCGTCCAAGGCCGAACAAGAATGTCTGGCGGATAGAAACTTAGAGCTAAATAGAGAGGGGGTATGGCGCTCGATACGAAAAACATCACGCTGTTCGCGATGAGCAAATTTCGGACCCATGGTGTCATTGCGAGCATGTTGAGCCTCTATCCCTTCTTACCCGCCAAGTGTGTCTCAGTCTGAAGGACCTGATCCATTACCAGCTGGATCCTTTTTGTCTGATTCTTCCCAAACTCCCCAAGAAATCCATTACCGGGCACTAGAGCCGTGACCTGCCCAAAACGTAAGGGAGGTCTTCCCTTGTTCCCCAATCCCTCCAGGAACCATCATAAAATTTCGTTTCGTAACCCAGCAATCTGGCCGCGAAGTATGTGAAGCTCGCCCTCCATCCGACCATGCAGTACGCAACAACTGTGTCACCTTCCTCTGC
>CAJWPN010000090.1:0-5888 GCA_913045345.1 uncultured Gemmatimonadales bacterium | reverse complement strand
CCGAAGCTTACTGATTTCCGCCGATCACTACTTAGGTTAATCGACCACTTCGTAGAGCCTGGACGCACCATCATCGGACCCCCACGAGTGGCTGACCGACTCATCGCGCGAGGTGTATACGTCGCACTAGTTCGGAGATTCCAGTAGTTCAGAAATTCACCGTTAGCATTTGCAGTAAAGGCACCCCGGATCCGGGCATCACGCCATGATCCACTAGACCAGAAGTTGTCGAGTACTTCGTGGCTCCAGTTGTGATAAGTCCAGCCACCAAAGTTATAACTGCGAAATAATCGTCCGGGGGTAATCTCCTTATAATTAATCCTTGCCCCACCGTCGAGACGCTCCCCTGTGGGATAAAAACCCAATTCGTTAATCTCAAAGCCACTCGTGATCTGAGAACTCCATACCGCCCCCGTCCAGTGCTCCCCCTCCCGCTTCTCAAGATTCAAACGCCAGGCAAGTCCACTGATCGCGGTGGCTGTTTCATCTAACGATACCTGCGTCGCATCCGGTCGCTGAAAGTAGTGATTGCTCGCCTTTTGAATCCTTGTGATCGCTTCTTCTGCTCCTCGCACATGGCTACCCGTCACAAAAGCAAACATTCCGTACTTCCCATCCCGCCACCGGTGATCAAGTCGGAGGCCACCATTAAAAGCTGACGATGCTAGCCAATCATAGGATTCGTCGCTAGGAAGCGTTCGACGTAAGCCACTCACAAGACCTCGGACCTGAGAAGCTCCATCACCGAAGTCCCTTGCAAGGCTCAACACTCCGACCTGAGACCGGGGCTCGACAAGGAACTCGTCTTCCGATCCATCACCAAAAACTCCCTGACCGAACTCATCTCCGGTGACCGCTCCAAGAACACCGACAGAAAGGCCCTTGGAAGTTCTTCCCGACAGCTTAGCGGCCCCAAGAATGGTAGCATTCTCAGGAATCTGGCTATGCTGCGCTTCGTACGGGGCGCGACCGTGAGGAGCGCGACCAACCCGCCGGCTGTAGAAGAGTTGATTGTTCTTGCCCGACAGTGTGAAGTCAAAGATTCTTGCGTCTTCAACGAAGAACGGGCGCCGCTCACCTTGAAATGTCTCGAATGCACTGAGATTAATTACTGCGGGATCGGCTTCTACTTGCCCGAAATCAGGGTTGATTGTGGCATCTAGGGTAAACGAAGCCCCCAGGCCATAGCTCAGATCAAGACCAATTCTACCATTTGTAGCGGTACCATCAAAAAACGGGTCACCCGGGGTAGCCGGTGCACTGTGGTGATTACTGACAGCGTAGGGCAGAAGCTCAATACGTCGAGACGGGCGATCGACTACCACGCCTTCCATCTCCGCCATCCGGCTTGCGATACCCTTCTCGAGTTTTGATAGAAGGGCATAGAAAGATTCTTCTGCGCTAGCGACCCTGCGACGATAGAAGTTGATCCCCCAAGTTTGGGGGTCATCACTTGCTTCGTAACGAATCTGAGAGAGCGGAATCCGGATTTCCGCGGACCAACCATCTTCATCTTGCTGAACCGCAGAAGACCACACTGCATCCCATGCACCATCTAGCTGGTCGTCGTTGTACAGGTAGAGGTCTCGCTGAACATTCGCGACGCTCAACGAGAAGATGTACCCCGTCAGATGATCACGGTTTGGATCAAGGTGTACAGAGAATTTGTCGAATATCCCATCAGAGTCACGCCTAGTAAGCCGTGACACGATCTCCTCCGGCTCAGAATCCCACATCCTCGCTCCAATCCAGATCGCCCCGTCACCGAGAAGGACTCTCACCTCCGTATCATCTTTCGCCGGCTCGCCTTCTATCGGTTCCTTTGCTGTGAATCCGGTGAAGACTTTCGCCATCCCCCAATCTGGCTCATCGATATGGCCGTCGATTTCAATCGGTCCGAGTTTTCGGGTAGCATCAAGAGCCTTATTCGAAAATTCCTCGGCAAGCTTATCAGATTTTTTATCAGATCCAGTATCTGCAGGTATCATTCGGCCCAACGACTGGGGCTCCGGAATATCCTGTGTCAGTGCTTCCTGTGGAACGAGGACGGCCAAAGCCAGAACCACCAAAAGGGGAGACTTAGAGCGTCCGCTAGCTAGGAACATCTATCTATCTACCACCCAGCGTTCGGTGGCAGCATGGAGCGTGATCGGTGCACTTGAAAGTCGAGCAAGGTCAATCTGAGCAGCCATGTCGTGTACTTGTTCCAGTGATGCCCTGTCGTTTTCGAGAATGTCCAGCAGGACCTCGACCACCTCATCATCCAGCGTATCCATAGCAACAATCCAATTATGTACTGCTGCTGTTGTGAGGGTTTCATCCACCCCTGGGTAGGCTCCAGCTGGAATCTCAGCAACTGAATAGTAGGGGTGTTCCTCTCTCATCGACGTTATGACTTCAGGATCGACCGGTAGCAGTCGGACACCTGCTGTGGTTGTTGCCTCAAGCACGGCAGCTGCAGGGTAGCCCACAGAAATCACCGCTGCATCAATAGCTCCATCCCGGAGTGCTGACGAAGATTCGCTGAAAGATAGGTAGCGGGGTTCCACATCGTCGTACGTCAGGCCATGTGCTTCCAACAGATGACGGGCCATCTGTTCTGTACCACTTCCTGGAGGCCCAACTGAGACTCTCTTGCCACCGAGATCTCCAATCCCTACATCCGTAGAATTCCGCGGTACCATCACGTGTGTGAGATTCGGATACAACGGAGCAACAATCCTGAGGCCAGGTACGGGCTCCATATCACCTGAACCAAATTGTGCCTGGTACGCAGTCACTGCCAGAACCATCCCAAGGTCCATCTGGCCATCAGCAAGTCGGTTAATATTCTCTACTGAACCGCCACTAACCTCTGCAGTGTACTGCCTTATAGGATCAGCTAGTGACATACGACTCGCCAACGCACCACCAAGGGGATAATAGATCCCTCCGGTCCCAGCGGTCCCCAATGACAAGAATTGCTGCCCATCTCCACAGCCAGCCAATAAAAAGAGGCATGCCAACAGAGAAGTGGCGGGTTTATTACACAGTATTTTCACTCGACCAACTCGCATTTGAATCAAGCCATGGAAGTGACGTCCAGTCTAACTAACAAACAATGGTTTGACTGTAGGTCAACGACGGGAAGTAAAGACGAACGCTAATAGAAGCAAACCGACGACATCTGTTGGGAGTCCGGGATAAACTAACAATAGGGCAGCGCCTAGAGCGATCGCTCGTTCCCAAACTCTGAGCGGGCGGCGGGCATATCCCATACCTGCAGATGCGAGAGCAATGACCCCTACTAGCCCAGTCACAAAAGCCAACATGATTTCGACAGGGTTGCCTATCAGAAGTAGTTCCGGCCCGTATACAAACATAAACGGCACCAGGAATCCCGCCCCTGCAAGGAGCGCGGCAGACACAGCCGTCTTGAGCGCCGGCGATCCGGAAATACCTGCGGCCGCAAACGCCGCCAAAGAAACCGGAGGGGTCACATTGGAAATACAGCCGAAGTAGAAAATAAATAGATGGGCTGCAAGCAGTGGAACGCCAAGTTGAACCAGCGCTGGAGCACCCAGCGCTGCAAGGACAACATATGCTGCAGTTGTCGGGAGCCCCATACCAAGGATAATTGAGCCTATCGCTGTGAGCATAAGAGCTGCTAGAAGATTGCCGCCTGAAATTGTCACTATTAGTTCCGACATCCGGAGGCCAATGCCCGTTAGTGATGCCACTCCTACCACAACCCCGGCTGCAGCACATGCCGCAGCAACCTGAACAGCACCACGGCCCGCACGCTCCATCACCTCGCCCAATTCAGGCAATGAGGGCCGAGTGGCGGGTCGAAGACAGGCCATGACTAAAGCGGATGTTACTCCCCAGAAAGCTGCCCTCATCGGTGAGCGCCCCATCGCCAGCAGCAGCACTATGGCCCCCAGGGGCAATAATAGATGCAGTTTATCTCTTATTTTCTCTGGAGCTACTTCCCTGGCCGGCTCGATACCCATTGCAGAAGCCCGGAAATGGATGGCGGCCAAAAGGGCTGCGTAGTATAGGATCGCGGGAATGACAGCTGCTGCAGCGACCTCCAAGTACGGGATATTCGTCCAGGTAGCGAGAATGAAGGCTCCGGCTCCCATCACAGGTGGCATTAACTGGCCACCCGTGCTTGCTGCTGCCTCAATCGCCCCAGCAAAAAATGGTCGGAAGCCTGCTCGCTTCATCAGGGGAATAGTGAATGTGCCTGTCGTTACAACATTTGCGACTGCGCTACCCGACAGTGAGCCCATAAACGCACTTGCTACTGCCGCCGTCTTAGCGGGGCCACCTCGAGTTCTCCCCGCCACCTTATTTGCTAGCGCAATGAGGAGGGCACCCCCACCTGCGGTATCCAGGACGACACCAAAAAGAACAAAGAGATAGACGAAATCCGCAGAGACACCGAGCGGCACACCCCATATTCCCTCGGTTGAGAGAAAGAGTTGTTCCACAATCCGAGTGACTCCGTACCCGCGATGAGCGAGGAAACCAGGGAGGTATGGGCCACTGACTGCATAGACCAGCGCCATGATACATACAGTAACCAGACCCCACCCTGTTGCTCGACGAGCAAGTTCCAGCACCAAGACCACCATCAGGCCACCGGCGACCAGGTCGAGGAGTGTGGGATTGCCAGAACGACTTACAAGTTCCTGGCTCTCAGAGGCTAAATAGAGGCACGCCAATACTGATAGGCCAGCAAACACAAAATTGAGTGGACCGATGCGAGGTGGCCCAGCTTCTTGATCAAGTTCACCGTCTTTTCCTCGGCTCTGGCGGAACTGCACACCAACACCCAAGAAACCTAAGGTTGCCATTAATGCGAGATGAACCGGTCGCTGAACCAGTGCTGTAAAAGGCGAGACGCCCGCTGCATACAAGTGGAACACCGCTGCTGTTACCGATGCACCAACGATTATCCATCCGATGACCTTCGGCCGAGGAGCACTCACGCGTCAGTACTTAGTTGGGCATAAAGCGCCCGACTATAAGCGCCATAGCTAACATCAGGCTTAAAAGGATTACGACGGCACTCCTGAAGCTCCTTCTTTTGTCGATACAGTGGGCTCCTTGAGCAATAACTAATGACAACCATATATGAGTCAGGTCCATAGCTGTGAGTACCCCAAGCCAGTATCCGGAAGGAAGAAAGAAAAAGAAGCTTCCAAGGTTAAGCGTCAACTGAAGGTCTTGAGTCGCAATCTTAAGAGGTGTGATAAGAAGCCCTACAAGCGCCGGAATGAAAAACGAGTGGGCAGTAACCGCAAGGTATTGTCGGTAGCTCCCTTCGTCTCCAAGGACGAAAGCGAAGATAACTGTGAGGAATCCCGCTCCTATCGGTATAGCTATCGCTGTAGTCATTGCCGCCCCAACTGCCGCTAAAATACCCATCCAATCCGTAACCCAATCCGGCATTGGAAGTGGCAGACCACCTTGGGCGAGTGACTGCTCTCTCATCAAGCTCTCCCAAACTTCTGGTGGAATCAGGACTACCTGTAAGCTCATGAGCCCAACACTAAGTGCCAAAGCCACAACCCACCTTGGCTCATCTGCCAGATATGCGCCTATCTTTGCAGGGCTGAAGAATGTGTCCAAGAAACGCATATGAACTCCGGGTATCTTGACCGGATCAATCGAATTCATCCGTTTTTTCCCGTTCGATTCTTGCCCGACTTGATCCATATGCGGTCGCCTGTCCTTGGCCGTTCGATGACGACCCTGTATCCTCTTATGCTCAAGTTCCTCTATGTTTACGTGCTATAACTAACCTTTGATTACAGTGCTTCTCTAAACAATCATATGAGCTACCGGACCAATCCAGACCGGATTCTCGATAATATCGATCGAGCCAGAAATCGCGATGC
>CAJWPN010000089.1:0-6082 GCA_913045345.1 uncultured Gemmatimonadales bacterium | reverse complement strand
TCACCGGAGAATCTGGCAAACTTGGAAGAGATCAAGCAGATGAACGAGATCCTCCAAGATCCGCGCGGTCATTCATCCGATGAAATCGAGAATGCGATAGAGAATGGAAAGGTTGTTTTTGTTCAGTCGTATGGACTCCACTCGACCGAAGTAGCTGCTAGCCAATCAGCAGCAGAGATCATGTATGACTTCGCAACGCGAACAGACGATGAGATTACGGAGATTCTAGAGAACACGGTGTCAATCATAATCCCTGCGTTCAATCCAGACGGCAACATCATTGTGACGGACTGGTATGACCGCTGGGTTGGGACGGAATATGAGGGGGCGAATCCTCCGGAACTTTACCATCACTATATCGGGCACGATAACAATCGCGATGCGTTCATGCAGAACACGGTCGAGTCTCGGTATGGGGCTGAGATCATCTTCCGAGAATGGATTCCTCAGGGCTACATCGATCACCACCAGATGGGACCTTATACAGCGAGAATCTATTTACCTCCTTATGCTGAGCCCATCCGCCCGGGTGGCGATCCGCTTGTATGGCGCGAGATGTCTTGGTACGGGGCACATATGGCCTACAAGATGGAGGAGGAAGATTTATCAGGTGCCGTGAACGCCGCGATTTACTCGGGTTGGGGACATTTTGGTTTTCATTGGATCACACCTTTTCACAATATCGCGGGCATGCTGACTGAGTCGGCGAGCGCTCGTCTTGCTACACCGCTATACGTTCATCCAGATCAGCTTGGTGGATCGCGTCAACTCCCAGAGTATGCAGAGCAGACAACATTTCCGAGCCCCTGGCCAGGGGGATGGTGGCATGTACGAGACATTGTCGAGAGGCAGATCATAGCAACCTTCTCTCCCCTCGAGATCGCAGCCAAGAATCGTGAAACTGTCCTTAGGAACGCATATAACAAGGCCGACAGGCAGACCCAAAGAGGGATGGAGGATGACGTTAAGGCCTATGTGATTCCAGCGAATCAACAGGATGTGCTGACCTCGCTTAAGATGGTGAACAAGTTGATTGGTCAGGGCATCACGGTGGAGCGCTCGGATCAGCAATTTACGCATGAGGGTCACGTGTATGCTGCTGGCACCCATGTGGTTTCCTTGGCCCAGCCAAAGCGTGGAGTCATTCGTTGGCTGCTCGGTCAGACCTACTATCCGGATAATAGCTATACCAGGACTACCGAAGGTGATCCGATTCGACCCTATGACATGTCTGCGGATGTGATTGCTGAGTTCATGGGTGTGCGTGTAGATCCCGTATCCACTTCTGTGCAGGCCCCTCTGTCAGTTTTGACTGATTGGATCGACCCCTCAGGGACGGTGTCTCGGGGGCAGCAAGGCTATCTCGTCAGTACTCAGCAGAATGATGCATTCAAGGCCATAAACCTTCTTTTCGAAACAGGCGTATCGATGCGGCGCGTCGACATTGATGCGGGTCGAGCAATGGCGGGTGACTTCATCATCGACCCAGAAGTAGCCGCATCTACCGTTTCTGAAGTAGCAGAGGAGACTGGGGTAGATTTCATGGCGCTAAACGTCGACCCCTCAGACTTCAGTCATCCCATTGAACGTCAACGGATAGGCATGTACCAGAGGTACTATGGTGGAAATATGGATGAAGGCTGGACTCGTTGGCTTCTAGAGGATTTCGAATTCGAGTACTCCAGCCTACTGGATCCGGACATATTGGAAGGTGACCTGGCTGACAAATGGGATGTCATCATCCTTCCCGCTGACAGTAAGGATATGATGATAGGGCCGTCGGGCTTGAATGAAGGTAGGGGCCCTGACCCCAGCAGCACCCCCCCTGACTATAGAAGTGGCTTTGGACAAGAGGGCATCGAAGCTCTAGAGGCATTCGTTCAAGCCGGGGGGACACTTGTGACTTTTTCTGAAGCTGGAGACTTAGCGATCGATGAGTTTGGGCTCCCAGTGCGCAATGCCGTGTCAGGTATGTGGGGTAATGAATTCTGGTCTCCAGGATCCACACTGAAAGTAGAAGTCGATACGTCCAGCCCTTTTGCATATGGTATGCCTGAGAAGGCGTTAGCTACCTACTTGGCGAATGGGCAAGTCTATGAGACGGTGCCTGGTGCCCGTAGCTCAGATGTCAGGAGAGTAGTGACGTATACAGATCGTGATATTCTTCAGAGCGGCTGGCTCCTAGGGGAAGCACAGATTGCGAACAAAGCGGCGGTGGTATCAGTGCAGCACGGGCAGGGTACGGTTTTACTCATTGGCTTCAGGGCACAGCACAGAGCACAGACACATGGAACGTTCAAGCTGTTATTCAATGCGCTAATGGGACACTCCTGAAGAAGAGTTTTGATTAGTCGGCGGCAGTGCTTTGTTCCTATCAGTTTGGGATAACAATTGTTGCTAGGATAATTCTTGTAAGCTCAGGAAAATCAGAATCGAGGTATTCATTACCACGTGCCTGTGCCATCGCCGCGTATGGCCCATCTCCTCGGGGTGGCCCATCGCCGTAGTCGCCAAAAAATGAATCTACGACCTGCATTCCCTCAATGACTTCACCGAACGGTGCAAAGCCATCAGAGTCGAGCATCTGATTGTCCCTGTAGTTGATAAAAACTTCGGTTGTACGGGTATGTAGACCACCTTTCGCAAAGGTCATCCTACCGCGGCTGTTACTCTGCGTCACAGGATCATCAATGATGAACTGAGTTTTCCAGACTTGGTTGACATATGGGTCGGCATTTAGCCCAAACTGTGCCATGAAATCCCCAACCACCCTGTAAATACGGGTGTCGTCGTAATAGCCTGATGTAACCAAATTATAGAAGCGATCAGCCCCAAGGGGGGCCCAGTCCCGGTGTGCCTCGACCAAGAAGTTACCGACACTTGTCTCGAATCGTACTTGGAAGGTGGCGGGTGCCATTTCCCCGAATTGCTCAGGGCTCAGGAGTGGATTCCGAACTAAGAGTCGCTCCTCTGGCTCGTTTCCACCGCAGCCAACGAGAAGCGTCATGAACACTGCCAGGGCTGCGGTTTGTCGTCTTATCACTTGGAGCTTCCTTCCGGTTACCTAAAGAATTTTGCAGGGGTAGATGGATCTTCCATCTGCACTGTAAGGAGGATCCAGTCAACCCCATGGCCTTGCGGCCAACGGACAGTAACTGGAGCTTCGACCTTCTCACCGGAATCAACCGGGCTCTTGAGCTACAATCGATATCGTGAAGACTGTCCATGATTGATATTAGAAGTGATACGGTTACCAAGCCGACTACTGAGATGCGAGAAGCAATGGCAGCAGCAGCAGTTGGTGATGATGTATACGGAGAGGACCCAACAGTTAGGGAACTAGAGGAGCTGACCGCCGAGCTGATGGGCAAAGAAGACGCCGTATTTGTGCCTACTGGAAGCATGTCTAACCAAGTTGCGATCCGGACGCACACAGAGCCCGGAGACCTCATCCTGACCGACCATAGCGCACACCTAATCCGTAGCGAAGGAGGGGCAGCAGCGGCCCTCAGTGGAGTGACTATGAAACCGCTTCCAGGTGTAGATGGTGTGTTCACACCGGATGATATCAATGATGCGATCGACCCTGCCCACCCGTTTAATCCGGTAACTTTAAGCCCGCGTATGCGATTGCTCTGTGTCGAGAATACGCACAATGCAGGGGGAGGCAGCGTTTGGCCTCTTGAGCAGATTCATGCCGTAGCTATGGCAGCTCATGCGAACAGCCTGGTCACTCATCTTGATGGTGCTCGCCTATGGCACGCCACTGCTGCTTCTGGAGTTAGCGAACGTACCTACGCTGAACCGTTCGATACCGTCAACGTTTGTTTCAGCAAGGGGTTGGGTGCCCCTGTAGGTTCAGCTCTCGCTGGGTCGAGAGATTTGATTGCCCGATCTCGCCGGTTTAAACAGCAATTTGGTGGTGGATTTCGGCAGGCTGGGATTATTGCAGCAGGTGCCCTCCATGCGCTTGAGCACCACCGCGATGATTTGGTGAAGGATATCAAGCACGCGAGACAATTTGCAGAAGGGCTTCGGGATTTAGATGGTCTTGAAGTCGATCTTACCCGAGTGCAATCGAACATAGTTCGATTTTCTGTGCAGATAATGAGTGCAGGAGATTTCGTTGACGGGTGTTATGCACAGGGTGTGCACATGCTTCCTAGCGGTTCGCACGGTATCCGTGCCGTACTTCACCGTGATGTGGGCAACGAAGCCCTCAATACTGCCTTGGAGATAGTCACTTCAGTCTTGCACTCTGGTTCGACTGATTCGTTGCCGACAAGCGAATAAGGAACGGTCTAGAACTTACTGAAAAATTCCCAGATCACTTCGCTCGCGATCGTGCCCGTTTGGTCTTGAGGACCAGGCCATTCGTGTCCCCAATCATTAATTCTGTGATACCACACTTCGTTATCGTTTTGGCCGTTTCGATAGTAGAAAGCATACGTGCTGGGAGCGAGAAAGACGCTATCTACAGTCGCAGTGCTATTTAAATCAGCCCAGAACGAAACGACTTGATCAACGTGTGGTGCGCCACCCCACCCACCTCCAGCGCTCATACTTCCGTCGATTGGGACCACACGATCTTCGACGCCATGAATATGGAGGACAGGAACAGGATTTAACGGACTACAATTATTCCAATCGTATCCACTCATCGTACCTGTCACCGAAGCAATTCCTCGAAAGACGTTACGGGTCTCACAGGCGAGTGTGTAGCTCATATATCCGCCGTTAGACATTCCAAAAACAAACGTCCTCTGGGGATCCAATTGATGTTCAGCTTGGAGATCTCTAGCTAGTCCAGATAAATAAGTCACGTCATCCGTTGAGCTAATATTAAGATTTGCGTTCCAGTGTCGGGTACCACTACGGTCTGTCGTTCCATAAGGGTATGCCACAGCGAAGCCGTGAGTATCTGCAGCTTCGTTCATACCAGAGTACCACTGGAGATTTCTTCCATTACTTCCGTAGCCGTGAAGGGCCAAGACCAGTGGAGCATTAATAGGTAGGTTCGCTGGCTTGTATAGAATGTGGGTCCTTTCTGAACTGATGTTTTCGACAGCACTCGTGCATGCGCTACAGGAGAGTATAAAGATTGAGACGAGCCGTCTCATGATCATTCGGGTATCCATTGACTCAAACACTTTGCCCTTGCTCTTCTGCTCGCCGTAGTTTTGATGCCTAGCGACACCGTCTATGGCTGAGGTCTGCGCTAGGATAACGAATGATGCTTTTCAGGTTCAACCCGGAGAAAGTTATGCGTAACATCACCCTCTTAATCGCGTTCGTTCTTGCTGTTCCGGTAGCAGGACAGGAGCAGAGGGTGATGACCACTGATGATGGCCTCGATATGGTTCGGGTTGGGGATGCTATGATCTCGCCGGATGGAAGTTGGGTGCTCTTCTCAAGGTCCGAACTCAACTGGGAAGAGAACGAGCGAGAAACGACGTGGTGGAGGGTTTCAGCTGAAGGTGGTGAGCCTTATCGCTACATCGGTGACGACGGTGGCGGAGACTTCCAATTCTCTCCAGATGGAAGCAGGCTAGCATTTATTAGATCAGTCAATGATGAATCACAATTGTTCTTACTTCCGACGACTGGAGGGGAAGCTATTCAACTAACTGAGCATGAAACTTCGATTAGCTCATATGCTTGGTCAGAAGACGGATCAAAAATCATTTTTCTTGCCCCCGAACCCATGTCAGATGAGGAAGAGAAAGCCCGAGAGGCTGGGTACGACGCGATCTTTGTGGATGAAGGTCCGAACGGACAACAGAGCGGTAACTGGAATAACCTCTGGATCATAGAAATGGAGTCGGGTGTGGAACGACGGCTCACCGATAATGACCATCGGATTGGATCTTTCTCAGTGGCTCCCAGTGGTGATCGAATTCTCTTTACGTCACGCACAGAGAATCGACGTAATCAACAGAACCGGTCCGAGATACAACTTCTGGAAGTTGCGACTGGTACAATGCTCCAACTCACAGACAACAGTGCACCTGAGGGTCGTCTATCCTGGGCACCGGATGGACGCTCATTTGCCTATACTGCTCGCACTGATGGTGAATGGGAG
>CAJWPN010000088.1:0-6097 GCA_913045345.1 uncultured Gemmatimonadales bacterium | reverse complement strand
AATTAATACGAGATGGGCACCAAAGGCTCGTTATCCACAGCAGGAAGCCCACAAGCAGCAACAGGCAACACACTTAGAAGTGATGGAGGCTCTGCTCCGATCTGGAGCTAACCCGAACGCGCGGTTGACTAAGCACCTGTGGTTTATGGAATACACATTCAGCCACTTGGGCATCGACACCTCCGGAGCTACTCCGTTCTGGCGTGCGACCCATGCACTTGATGTACCGGCGATGAAGCTTCTAGTTGAATATGGTGCTGACCCTGGTATTCCCACGACCAAGGGGCAGGATCGTCGCTCACCCGGGGGTGGAGGAGAAGATCCCTCTGGATTGCCTCCTGTCCCATTTGGTGGACCAGCTGTCCACCCGATTCATGTAGCTGCAGGTCATGGATACGGCACTGGTTATGCGGGTTACTCACATAGGCATGCACCAGATGCGTGGCTTACGACTGTGAAGTATCTCGTCGAAGAGCACGGAGCCGATGTCAATGCGCGAGATCACAACGGATATTCCCCAGTCCATAACGCTGCATCTCGCGGTGATATCGATATGATTCGCTACCTTGTGGACAAGGGAGCAGACGTTATGGTGGTGAGCCGCCGGGGACAGACAACTGTCGATATGGCGAACGGACCACAGCAACGGATCCAGCCATTCCCGGAAGCGATGTCATTGCTTGAAAGCCTGGGTGCGAAAAATAATCACAACTGTGTGAGTTGCTGACAGCTCCATTCACCACATAGTGCCAAGGACCAGTTAGGTGGGTGTCTTCTATCCCCCTTACCCAGTCCATTCCGATCTTATCTACCAACTTCTCGGATATCGCTTCGTGCTCGTGGAGATCGAGTGTAGGCTGACACCAGGCTTTCATGGCCATTCGGTCCGATAGCCATAACTCCGAATACGTAGTCGTCTATCGAGATATCCTCGAGCACGTAAGCAGTGACATCGCCAACATCAATCCCAAATTGCCACTCCGGGGTCCAGGCTTCGCGCCACACTACTCTGTAGGAGGACGCCCCTTGGGATGCTTCCCAACTCATCGAGGCCGCGTACCCTGATTCTCCTCTTCCGAGACGGGGGTTGCCCCCATCCATCACATTGGGCGCCGGCGGAGCCAGGGCTATTGTCGCCACCCCGGCGGCGTTCACACGAGCATTTTTCGCAAGGTATTCGAAGTCAACACCCCCAAGTGTGTCTTCTGGTTCATGTTGACGACTATAGTTCTCTCGGGATTCAGTAAACCGAACTCCTGCAAAACCTCGGCGGTTGAATGCCGTGTGGTCGCCACCCCGGCCGAAGCGATCTTCACGCGCGATCAGGCGCACCTCATGTCCCGGCATGTATACTGCTGCATGTCTGCGGATGAAGCGCGCTAGTTGTCGGGATGGGGAGTCCATAGGGTCCTCTGAGAAGACCCGCACGGTCCTACCATCAGTAATCCCATTCCCACCCTCAGTATTCCCAACGATATCATTATTGAAGACGGCGTCGATCACCCACCCTTCTCGTTCTGCTTTTGCGGAATGAAGGCTTGCTCCTACCAGGCCTTCTTCTTCTGCGACGAAACCTACGAATACCAGGGTTGCATCAAATTGAAGTCCGCTTTGAGCCATTACACGGGCCACCTCCATCGTGAGAACGGTTCCGCTACCGTCATCGTTGGCCCCTGGAGCGGGATTGTCCCATCGGGTCCAATCGAATTCCCCACTATCGATTCGCCGCGCAACTGTATCGTAATGACCACTCACATAAACTCGGCGATTGCTTCTACCAGGCAGTATGGCTACCACATTGCAAAGTTCAACTTCTTGAGCAATCCGTCCCTGGGGTTCAACCCGATAACAATCAAAATCAACTTGGAGACGGTCGCTGAAGCTCTGCATGGTTCGCAGGATATATTCTCGTGCTGGGCTGATACCCCAGTCGGGGCGGTCCGAGAGAGAAAGCGAATGTCGGGTTTGGAAGCCCGTAAGTACCTCCAGGTACTCATGAAGCCGTTCCGGTGAGATGTTTCGGACCACTTCGACGATTTGAGGGTCAATCACAGGCCCTTGTGCCGACGATGGTGGTGTTGTGAGCAGGGCAAAGAAAAGCATGATCACAATTGGGATCTGAAGCTTCATACCTCTTCCTTGGTTCTACGGATATATGGGACTTAAAGGATGCTGTGCTCTGATCTGGTAGCTGGATGGACAATGATCAAAAGGGTGCAGCCATCGTGGTGTGCAACATGAGTGAGCGCGGTAGAGGTGAGCAAGCATCAGGTTTTCACGAAGGTGTACTCCGTTGACGGTAATGCCTCGCGACCTTTGCCCGATTTCCACAGCGTGACATAGAGCACCATCTCCGACGCCCACTTTTGCTTGTATCTAGAAACCAATACATGCAATGCCTGGAAGCACATCGTCGAATACGAGTTGGGTTTGCATCAGTCACTATACGCGCCGCAGAGAGCGCTATCGGCTGGAGTACACCAAGTACTGAAGAGACATGCTCGTGTACGTTAAGTACTAACTGACGCTCCATTCTCTCCTCTTGCTCCCCTTCGGGTGGGATAGTGAGTGAATCCAGCCGGAATGAGGTTCCGCTTTCTGTGAGAATGCGGTTTAGGGCGTCCACGGTGTAGGGTGGCGGTAGTTCTCCAGCTACAAGACTTTGGACGATTAGTAGGATGTCTCGTCGGAGCCAGAGGGCTTCATCAAGGAGTATGCGACGGTTAGGGGGGGATGAGGATAATTCAGCGCAGTAAGCGCCATCTGGCAGGCCAGCAGCGGCCAACCAAATAACTAAATCTTCTGGGCTTTGAAGGAGGTCTAAGGGCTGATCTGCATTGAAACGCCACGTATTTAGCAGGTCGAGCGCTAGTGTACCTCCGTCAAAGACAAAATGACTATCTTGATTCATATAACTGTTAAAATAATAATATAAGGGTTATTAGATCAAATAACTGGTAAAAAATATTAATAACAGTTAGATATGGTCTTATTTCTCCATTCAGTAGGGATTTGGAGTATTTAGGGGACTCCGCTGAACTGATTTTCTAAGATCTGTAGCAAATATTTATCCTGAAGTTTTCCATGACGATACAGTTTTATTCGTGCTATTGAGAGTCAGGTCAGTTCTTTTCACCCCCCAGCTGGGTGCCCAAACAGCTGCTTAACGGATGGTGATGATGGAATACGAGATGTTCAGAACACTTGACCTTCCGCCAACCCCGGCTACCCTTTGGGCGCATGAGTAAATTGATAGAGGAACTTCAGTGGAGAGGGTTGCTGCAAGATGCAACCGAAGGAGCAGCCGAGCACTTGGCTGGGGCTTCACGCACCGGGTATATCGGCTTCGACCCTTCAGCGTCCAGCCTCCATGTTGGCAACCTACTTGTGGTCATGGATCTGGTGCACATGCAGCGGCACGGTCACACCTCGATTGCACTGGTCGGTGGTGGTACAGGGTTAATTGGTGACCCATCGGGTAAGACTGCTGAGAGGCAGTTGCTTACTAAGGAGATCGCGGCGGAAAACGCTGAGGGAATTCGTGCCCAGCTCGCGCATTTTCTCGACTTCGATGTGAAATCAAATCCGGCCATCATGCGAAACAATCTTGATTGGCTTGGGCAACTGTCTTTGGTGGACTTTTTGCGAGATATCGGAAAGCACTTCTCGGTCAACCAACTTATAGCGAAGGAATCTGTGAAACGCCGTTTGGAGAATGAGGAGACTGGACTCTCATATACGGAGTTCAGCTACGCGCTCCTACAGTCATACGATTTCCTTGAGCTGTATCGCCGTGATCAATGCACGGTTCAGTTAGGAGGTAGCGATCAGTGGGGTAATATCACAGCAGGTACTGACTTGGTTCGCCGGGTCACAGGTGGAAAAGCATTTGGCGTCGTGTCACCTCTACTGACTAACTCAAGTGGTACTAAATTTGGAAAGACCGAAGCAGGAAATGTTTGGCTTGATCCAGAACTCACTTCACCATTCGCATTTTACCAATTTTGGGTTAACACTGACGACCGTGATGTGGTGGGGTTCTTGAGGTGCTTCTCTCTGCTCTCCCAGTCTGAAATTGGTGAGCTAGAGCAAGCTACACAGGTTGAACCTGAGAAACGCATAGCTCAAAAGGCGTTAGCTGATGAAGTAACTCATCGGGTTCATGGTGAAACGGGACTAGCATCAGCTCGCAAAGCTACGCAGGCTCTTTTTGGAGGGGATATATCAGGACTGAATGCCAGCGAAATTAGTGAGGTTTTCGCGGACGTACCGTCGTCAGAACTTGAAAAGTCCCGTTTATCGGGAGATGGCTTGCAGCTTGTTGAGATTCTAGCCGAGTCTGGTGTGGCCTCCTCCAAGGGGGATGCACGCCGTGCTATAGAGGGCGGGGGAATCTATCTGAATGGTGAGCGTATCCAGGATGTTTCTAGAGCTTTATCAATAGAAGACGCCATCGAGGGGCGTTACCTATTACTTCGGAAGGGGAAGAGAGCCTACCATCTAGTAGCAGTTTGTGCTTAGCTCGAGATGGCCAGGACTTGGTACCATAGAGTAGTAGGGGCTTGACCTCTCTTCATCCTCTGTGCAACGTGCCCGCTTCTTCTTTAGCACATATCACGCTACTCCTGAACGAGATTGAGAATAATGGCGGAGCCACTGGTCGGCGTCGTAATGGGCTCCAAGTCCGATTGGCCCACTATGTCGCACACGGTTTCCACTCTAGAGAGTATGGGAATCCCATGCGAAGTGAAGGTGATGTCGGCACACCGTACTCCTGATGTGGTTTCGGAGTATGCTTCAACCGCCGCAGGGCGAGGAGTTGAAGTACTCATCGCAGCTGCCGGTGGAGCGGCCCACTTAGCAGGCGTCGTTGCTTCGAAGACAACGCTCCCTGTATTAGGGGTGCCAATGGTGGCCTGGTCGCTGGATGGCTTGGATTCACTACTCTCTACAGTACAAATGCCACGTGGAGTGCCGGTCGGCACCCTAGCAATCGGTAAGGCTGGAGCGGTGAATGCAGCGATTTTTGCAGGGCAGATTCTTGGCCTCAAACACGCTGAAATTAGCGATGCTGTTCAATCGGATAGGGCGGAACGTCAGCGCCAAGCTCTGGCTGATTCAGACCCACGCGACTAACTGCGGCCAGTAAAATAACCGACGGATCATCTCCGACGGTTTATGGCTGAAGAGAGCTACCCATGCTTGAAGAAATCCGGACCAAAATCGAGCAAGAGATATCCAAGTTGATGCATGAATTGAATGTGGAGCTTCCAGTGCGTATCAAGATTGCAATGGAGCATGGGGATCTCCGCGAGAATGCAGAATTCAAAGCAGCAAAAGAACGACAAGCTTTTGTTGAAGCCCGCCTCGACCATCTCACGACGCGGATGACCGAGTTGTCAAAGATTGACCTGAGTGATCTGTCATATGATAGGGTTGGCTTTGGCTCCCGGGTGAAGATCCACGATGTCGAGTTGGAGGAAGATTTCAACTTTACGATTACTGCGGGTGACTTCATCGATTTGGATGCAGGTCAGGTCTCACTTGAGTCACCGATCGGCAGGGGACTATTGGGAGCGAAGGAAGGAGAGGACGTGACCATAAATCTCCCAGCTGGTAAGCGGCTTTATAAGGTCTTGGCTGTCTCAACACTTCCGCAGCAATTAGAAGACTGAATCTGGCACAAAAAATAGGGTTGGTGGTCAATAGCATTCTGGATTGGGATTATCCAGTCGAATCATCTCCAGCTAGAGAATATGTCTATGGTTAAGACCCCATCTACGATGTTAGATCTTGGCACTCAAGCCCCTAGCTTTTCACTTCCAGACCCAGTTACTGGTCACATAGTCTATCGGGACGATTTTGCTGATACCAAAGGACTATTGGTTGCCTTCCTGTGTAATCACTGCCCATTCGTAAAGCATATTGCCGATGAGTTCTCTGCGTTTGCGGCTGAGTACCAAGAGAGGGGGCTCGCGATTGTAGCAATCAATTCTAACGATATCGAAACCCATCCAGAGGATAGTCCTGGACAAATGGTCACCGAGGCAGGTAAGCGCGGGTACACGTTCCCGTATCTCGTGGATGAGTCACAAGA
>CAJWPN010000087.1:0-6174 GCA_913045345.1 uncultured Gemmatimonadales bacterium | reverse complement strand
ATATCTGTTCTGTTAGGGGGGCATTATGCGACGGAGACATTTGGGGTGAAAGCGTTGGGGGCACACCTGGAAGAACGATTCGGTCTAACGTGGGAGTTCTTGGAACAGCCTACCGGATTCTAGAAATGGTGGATGCCAGTGTCGTAGGCACTTGGCATCCAGATTTGCCCTAGTTACTCGAAAATCGGTACGGGGATTCCGTTGCAAGCTTTTCAGCGCGACGGTACCATCCTCTGCCGAACCAAAAACAGTTCTTGGTCCCGGAATCGCCGGGCCCGTTTTGGTATAGAAGGAGTTTCAATGACTCGACGTTTGACTGCGATCCTTAGTGTCTTCGTAATCTTAACCCCCTCGGTCACAGCTCAGCGCATTCCTTCCCCGCAGCAGTATTTCGGGTTCGAAATGGGATCAGACAGACAATTGGCGAACTGGGACGAGTTGAGCTCGTACTATGAAGAACTCGCTGAAAGAAGCCAGCGAGTAATTGTTGATACTCTTGGGACCACAACAACTGGCCAACCTTTTGTGATGCTTACGATCACGAGTCCCGAAAATCATGCGCGACTCGCAGAGCTAAGAGACATCCAAATGAAGCTGGCAGACCCAAGGATGATCTCTAGTGAGTTAGAACTCGATCAGCTTTTCGATGATGGTAAGGCTGTGGCGATGATCACTCACGGTATCCATTCGACAGAAGTAGGCCCAAGTCAGATGGCAGCCCGCCTGGCTTACACCATGGCCTCGTCTAATGAAGAGAGAATCCTCGAGATTCTGGAAAACGTGATCTTCCTGCAGATTCCGTCACTGAACCCAGATGGTCTCCAGTGGGTTAATGAATGGTATAATGAGCATGTAAGGACGCAGTTCGAGGCGGCCCCCCTTCCTTGGCTGTACCACTTTTATACCGGCCATGACAATAACCGGGACTGGTATGCGTTCACACAAGACGAGACCATTCTTACCGTGGGTGCTCAGAATGCCTGGCATCCGCATATAGTACATGATGTGCACCAGATGGGAGGTAATGGTGCCCGGATATTCTTTCCACCCTATATCGAGCCCTGGGAACCAAACATTGATCCGGCTCTCACTACGGCCGTCAGCCAGCTTGGCACCTACATGGCTGCGGAGTTGACAGCTCAAGGGAAAAGGGGAGTTGTCGTGAACGCCCAATACGATGCGTTTACTCCTGCTCGGGCATATATGCACTATCACGGTGCTGCTCGCATTCTTTCAGAGACCGCCTCGGCACGGATGGCGTCGCCGACGAACATCCTGCCCGAGGTATTAGGCCCCGGACGGAACTTTGATGCGAGCCAGCGGTCCTGGAATTTTCCTAATCCTTGGCCAGGCGGCGCCTGGGGATTGCCTGACATTGTGGATTACCAGTACTCCGGGGCCCTGGCGCTGCTCACGAATGCAGCGAAGAATCGGCGCTTCTGGCTAGAGAACTTCTATGGTGTTAACAAGCGCGCAGTGGACAAGTGGGATGCTTGGCCGGATGCCTGGGTCATTCCAGGTAATCAGGAAAACCAAACCGGTGTAAACTATGCACTCCGTTCGCTCGTTATGTCAGAAGTGGAAGTAGCTGAGGCGCAGGAAGCTTTTTCCGTGGATGGCGTGGACTTCCCTGCTGGGAGCTATGTCATCCCCATGAATCAGCCATACGCAGGCTTCGCAAATTCAATGTTGGAGGTGCAGCACTACCCGGATTTACGGGAATATCCGGGAGGGCCACCTCAGCGTCCTTATGATGTAACTGCGCACACATTCGGATATCTGCTCGATTTTGAGGCTGTAGAGGTTGAGGGAAACATCAGAGCCGAGTTATCCGAACCTATCGCAGCACCAGATTTTGACTTTCAATTGCCACCGCACCTTAATGGGTCGGATGCACCGCGAGTGGCGATGTACAAATCATGGCAAGAGCCAATGCCAGCAGGATGGCAGCGCTGGGTTCTGGACCAGCATGATATGGCGTATGACACCCTTCATGATGCGGATATTCATAGTGGTGTCTTGGATGACTATGACGTCCTACTCTTCCAGGCGCAGGACGCTAACTCCATTAGAAACGGATTCCGTCGAGGAGAACTGCCTAGCCAATATACCGGTGGTTTAGGCGACCAGGGGGTTCGGGCGGTTAGCGACTTTGTGCGAAATGGGGGACGTGTTATCGCCATTGAGGCCGCAACGGACTTTATAGCTGAACTCTTTGACCTAGATATCTCTAATCTCACTTCGGGCCTTCCGAACACCGAGTTCTATATTCCTGGATCGATCCTAAGGCTTGAACTCGATTCAGTATCAGAAATCAACGAAGGTATGAGAGATGAAATTTCTTCGTGGTACTGGCGGAGTAGTATGGCATACGAAGTCGATGATCCAAGAATTCGAGTTGTTGCCCGCTATGGGCAGGGTGACCCTCTACTCTCAGGGTGGGTACTTGGTGGAGAATACATCGCAGGAGAGGCCGCTATCCTAGAAGCTGATATTGGTGAAGGTTCATTGGTCCTGTTTGGCTTCCAGCCGAATTATCGTGCACAAACTGTTGCAACGTGGCCCTTATTGTTTAATGCGATGAGGAAATGACTACTCCAGTATGCCCTAAGTGCGGTAAGGCCGCCTCGGGAAGCTTCTGTCAGGAGTGTGGTGCTAAAGTTGGGGAGCACTTCTGTCAGGAGTGTGGTGCGCAGATTAGCGCGACAGCGAAGTATTGTAACCAATGTGGAAACCGCATCAGCGTAAGCGAACATCGGGCCGCAGCTACTGCCACGCTTGGTGGCAAGAATCTCCCTTGGTGGGTTGCAGGGGCGGCGATGTTGGCACTTATCGCTACCCTGGGTATACAGATGATGCAACGAGGGGGGCCATCTATTCCACCGGCAGCGCCGGTCACAGGCCAGTCTGGGGGTGGAGCAATGACGGGCTCGCCTCCGGACTTATCAACCATGACACCTGTGGAGGCAGCAAACCGGCTTTTTAATAGAGTAATGACGGCTGTCGCGGCTGGGGATTCGACCGAAGCTCAACAGTTCATGCCTATGGCCGTTGGTGCTTATGAGCGAGCACGGCCCTTGGATCACGATGGCCTTTTTCATCTTTCAATGCTACAGCGTACGGCGATGCAACTTGAGGCTGCCCTAGGAACTGCAGAGGAGATTCTAGAGGACAATCCAAACCACTTACTCGGGTTGAGCGCTGCAGCAAAAGCTGCGGTGGAGCTAGGGCGCGGTGATATAGCTGCAGCATATTATGAACATGTGCTTGAGGTCTATGAGTCACAGATAGAGCAGGATATTCCCGAATACGCGGAGCATGCTCCAATCACGGATAACCTTAAGACTGAAGCTGAAGCGTTCCTAGGTGGTCGCTAAGAAGGAGACTAGGAAGATACAGATAGGGTTCTGGAGATGAGAGTATTCGTGACGGGAGGCACTGGCCTTCTCGGCTCGCACCTGGCTGAAGAACTTCGCTCTTATGGACAAGATGTAGTTGCTCTTAATCGATGCGGATCGGACGCAGCCTTCCTTAGGTCCCAGGGCTGCACTCTCGTACAAGGTGATGTGCGGGATGATATAGAATCTCTCGCCGAACTAATGGATGGGTGCACTCATCTTGTACACTCTGCTGCAATTGTATACGGCGGTAAGTCTTGGCCGAAGGTCCGAGCTGTAAACGTTGATGGGACACGAAACGTCCTGATGGCTGCTGTAAGAGCCGGAATTAACTTTGCAGTTCATGTTTCATCAGTTGTGGTCTATGGGATAGTGGACGGGAATGTGACCGAGGACACGCCACTTGATGGGCGGATCCACGATGGGGACCTCTATGCTCGTTCCAAACGTCAAGCAGAGGTGGTAGCGAGGGAGATTGAAGAAAAGCACGGATTGCCTGTATCAGTGGTTCGTCCCTGCGGAGTCTATGGTGAGAGGGACCGACTCACAGCATTAACAGTGGCGAAGTTCTTGAGATTGCCGATCGTGCCCCTATTAGGATCAGGAAGAAATACCATCCCGGTGGTCTATTCAGGAAATGTAGCCCACGCCTTGCGCTTGGTGCTCGAATCGGCCCGCGGGGGCACCACATATGATGTCGGATTCGACCTGCCGCTTAGCCAGCGAGCTATGCTAGAGGACCTTGCTAGTGGCCTTGGTAAACGGCCACGCTTTTTGGCTACGCCAGCGAGCCTGATTCGGAGAGGAGCCTGGGTACTCGACAGAGTTGGGGCGTTCATCCCAGGAGTGGAGCATCTTTCAATCTCTAGGGTGGCTGAGTTTGCTCTTGGTGCAAATCCGTATGTATCAAAGCGGCTTCGCGAAGAGTTAGGCTGGGATCCCCCGTACCGTCATAGGGAGGCCCTGATACGCACAGGTCGGTGGCTTACTAAGCACACCAGAGAATGATCATGATACCGGAATATGCAGATAAAGGATGGTTATGAAGCAGATGAAGACCGAACTCAAATCTGACAGGTACCGCGAGGGTGCAACACAGGATGAACGCCTGCTTGAACGCGTCGAAGACCTTCAGGCTATGGGCATGGATGCGTGGCGTATTTTTCGAATCATGGGTGAGTTTGTCGAAGGGTTTGAGGAGATGTCAGAGATCGGTCCGGCAGTTTCGATCTTTGGTTCTGCTCGAGCGAGCTCCGATACACCTATGTACCAAGAATGTGTAGAAACGGCTCGTCTACTCGGGGAAGCAGGATTTGCGATCATCACTGGTGGCGGTCCAGGTATGATGGAGGCGGCCAACCGAGGAGCAAAAGAGGCGGGTGCTACCTCAGTCGGATGTAATATTGAGCTTCCTTTCGAACAGGAGAGTAACGATTTCATAGATGTCTCAATCGACTTTCGTTACTTCTTTGTCAGAAAGACAATGTTCGTAAAATACGCTGAGGCTTTCGTGATTTTCCCAGGAGGCTTCGGAACTATGGATGAACTCTTCGAGTCACTCACACTCATTCAAACCCATAAGGTCAGACACTTTCCTCTTGTGCTTTTTGGGTCGGAGTATTGGGGCGGTCTACTCGACTGGCTTGGTGATACGATGGTTGATGAAGGGAAAATCACTCAAGAAGATCTGGGTATGATTTTCGTCACGAATGATCCGGTGGCTACACGGGACCATATAGTAGCCGGATATAAGACTCGTATGGCGGCCCTAAGCGGCTCTTAGAGAGCCTTCAGGATTCTTGGATGCATGATTTTCTTCCACAACGGTGGGATAACCCCTAGCCAAAAACATCCGTAGTATCCAGTAGGTAACTGCGGAGCACTTTCGAACGGTTGCAGCTTCCAGAAGGGTTCGCTGGCTTTTAGATGATGTCCCGGGTGCCTTGTTAGCTCCAGTAAGGTCCAGCGTGACCACCGCTCTTCTGCTTGCCAAGAGTGAGATTCGGTTTGTCTCTCATCAAGCTCTCGTTTCAAGCCGTAATGCCGAATATAGTTGATATACTCAAGCAGAAAGATTGCAAACCCAGCTTGCAACAAAAAAGCGCCCAGTACTGCGCTGTCAAAGAAGATATAAATCATTACCAGAAGGGTTGCTTGAATAATGCTCCCCTGAATCACGGGGTTCTTGAGTGCCTTCTTCCCCTTTTGTTTATGAATGCTAATGGCATCTAGATATTGACCCGGAATAGTGCGCAGGATGAAAGCCCAGAGTGATTCACCAAATAAGGCTGTAGCAGGATCTTCCGAGGTAGCAACAAGCTTGTGGTGCGTATAGTTGTGCTCGGTAGTGAAATGTAAATAAAGGACCGAAAGCAGATTCAGCCGGCCAATCCACCAACCACTCGATCCAGGCCTTTTGTGCCCAAGTTCGTGGGCCACAATGATTCCTGAGACTCCCGATGTGAGCCCAGTACTAAGTGCTGCTATCCACGAAGTCCAAGCATTGCCATCGATTCCAGCCCTATAAAACAAGGCTGCTAGCGCAATAAACTGAAGTGCAGCATGAACGTAAAGCAGGATTTCGAATGGAAGTCCAGAAGCTCTGGGTGGCCTTGGTGTTTTTGCCTTTCCTAGTGCTAGATCCAGGAATGGGCCTACTCCTAGCACAAAGACAAGCCCTCCAAAAACCCACCAATCACCCTCCAGGTTACACAGGATTACAAGTATGGGATTGATCAGGCCCATCAGGTGCCAAGCCCAGGACTCTGGCTTCAGT
>CAJWPN010000086.1:0-6233 GCA_913045345.1 uncultured Gemmatimonadales bacterium | reverse complement strand
GATAAAGCTCCTTGTTTACTGTGCTGAGGCGCGAAGGTGATAGTCGTTATTGAGACGGTAGAGGCCCGCTTCTTCGTCGTTATCAACGTACCAAAGCAGGTCTTCAGGTTGCTTCATGCGGTGCGGGCTAACCCATTCACCCATGGAATAGAGGCTTTCGACTTCTTCGAGTGTCCAGTCGTGACGGATATCTGAGCTCATGAGTCATACTCCCCGCAAAGTGGCCATAGAGTGGCTACCTTCAGGGCGTCTAACCGCTATGGAGCTGCTTCGCAATAGCTTGGTAGACCCGAGAGGTCGTTCTGGAAAGGAGAAGGTTTTCCGAAGGTATGGTTGAGGAGCCAGGCGGCGCTCATTTCAGCTGCTTCTCGGGGCATGGTGTGGCCACCGCCATGATCACAGCCGACCACAAAGTGACCGTCTCGACGTAAATTCATACTGAAATCCGCACTGGTACGCTCAAATTCGATGAGATACGCGCCTGAACCCCATGTGTCGTGTGAGCCGCCCCAAGTAATGAGCACCGGCATCGTCTCACTCGGACTCTTGTAAGGAAGATTGGGAGATTGCGTCCCACCGGACATGATGAAGGCCGTTGAGAGGCTGTCTGGAGCTTCTGGAGGTGCTGGTTCTTCTTATGTTGGATCTATGACTTCAACAACTAATACAACAGGAACAAGTGCATCATCAGGAATTACAATGCGATGATGGTCCTCGTAGTGACTCCGGAGACCCCGAAGTATTTCAACGGTCTCCTCAACTATCGGGGGGTCCACAATGACCGGCTGGAAACGCCGTTCCAGTGCCCCATCCTTCTCTATGTATTTCCTGTATTCATTTAGGGTTGAGGCTCCGATACATTGGAGTTCACCTCTGGCAAGCGCAGGCTTAAGCATATTAGATGCATCAATGGCCCCCTCAGCAGCTCCCGCCCCAACCAGGGTATGCATTTCATCGATAAACAGAATTACCGTTTGAGCCTGTTCAATCTCAGTCATCACTGCCTTCAACCGCTCTTCGAATTGGCCACGGTATTTTGTACCCGCAATTACCGCAGCCATGTCCAATGCAAGAACCCTGTAATCCTTAAGTGCCTCTGTAACTTCCCCACTCGCAACTAACTGTGAGAGACCCTCGACAATGGCAGTCTTACCTACTCCTGGCTCTCCAATTAAAACGGGATTGTTCTTCTTCCTTCGACAAAGAATCTCAATAGCCCTTTCAATTTCATCTTCACGGCCAATCGTTGGGTCAAGCTCATTCTTACGAGCTAACTCAGTAAGATCTCTACAAAAATGATCAAGAGCAGGAGTCTTAGATTTCTTATCGTCATGCCCAGGAGACGCCGTGGCTCCACCGCCGCCGATCCCCGCAGGCTCAGATGTCGCCGTATCGGAAGAGCCTAGTACCTTTAGAGTCTCTCCTCGAGCCTCATCAAGTGTTACACCAAGAGAGTTCAGGACCTGAGCTGCAATACCCTTCTCCTCTCGTAGAAGGCCTAGCAGCAGATGCTCAGTCCCCACATATGAATGGCTGAAATCCCGGGCCTCGGACATCGCAAACTCTAGAACCTTCTTCGCACGAGAAGTATAGGGCAGTTCTCCGAGCGCTATCGTTGCCTTTCCCTTACGGACTGACTCCTCTACACGTTCATGAACCTGCTCAAGGTCAACATTCAGAGTAATGAGCACCGCTGATGCCACACCATCACCTTCACGTATCAAGCCGAGCAGTATGTGCTCAGTCCCGACATAATCATGCTGCAGGCGTATTGCTTCCTCACGAGCCATAGCCAAAACTTTTCGGACTCGGTCGGTGAAATTGTAATTCATCGCTAGCTGGGATTGTTTAGTTTGAGCACTGTAGTCCTGCCATCATAGGTTCTCCGTCACATCTCCCTCTGAGGTAAGAATCCGTCTCACATATGCTGCCCTGTGAGAATCTCTTTCCTCTGTTACCAAATCCCGCCCCACAGCCTGCTCTAAGTGTGCAGACTGGGTAAATATCATCATTTTGTTCAGAGTGTATACACGGAGCCCCGGGAGTAGTTTCAGGCTCAACCCAAGGCGGACCCCTGACAATAAATTCATCAGTTCTTCAAAGGATAGAGCTCTGGCATAACGTAACAGTCCATAAGCCCGCCATATCTTATCCTCCGTCACACTCCTTGCATCTCTTAACAGTACCTGCCTGGCTTGAATCTCATACTGGATGACCTGCCTGACAATTTTATCTAGATGATCAACTAGATCTTCTTCGCTCTTCCCTAGGGTAGTTTGGTTCGAAACCTGAAAAAAGTTGCCAACAACCTCTGAGCCCTCACCATAAAGGCCCCTAAAAGTCAAGCCAACTTGAGTTAGGCCCTGTAGCACTTTTCCTATCTCTTTAGTAAGTACAAGACCCGGTAAGTGCATGAAGACTGATGCTCTTAGCCCTGAGCCCACATTGGTCGGACAACTTGTGAGAAATCCGAATTCATGGTGGAATGCATAAGGAAGTTCTTGACCCAATTCTTCATCAAGAGAGTCTACAATTTCCCAAGACTCCTGAATTCTAAGCCCCGAAAGCAGACTTTGTACTCGAAGGTGATCTTCTTCATTCACCATCACGCTAAGAGGATCCCGGTGTGAAAAATGAACAGCTGCACCGGCTGGTGGATCACTATCAGTTTTTCCAAGCAGATCGCTGGTCACCAATCGCCGCTCTAGAAGGATACGTCTGGCCCTTGGCCCTAAATCCTTCATTTCAAGTAATGTACCCTTCGTCAAACTCTCAGAACTTGCAAGAATCTCTTTGAAATTGCCCAGTACAGCCTGTCGGTCATTTATACGGGCTCGAACTCCAAAGGCATGGCCTTGCAAATTACGTGCTAGGCGTACTCGGGTTGAAAGCACAATATCCGAATGATCACCGCTAGCCTCTAGCCAGCTCAACCCGTAGTCAGGAATCGTGTTAAAATCATTCATCACCTGGGGAGTAAAGCTCCTTGAGACAGCATGGTTATGATACCGGTTCTAATGAACGTATTTGATCTCTTAGCTTTGCAGCTCGTTCAAAATCCTCAGTCTCTACTGCCCTGTTGAGTTTTCTGCGCAGCGCTTCCATCCGTTTCTCTATCTCAGAAACTGTTGGGTCTGGTGGAAGGTAAATCTTCCCAACATGCTTAGTGCCTCCATGAACCCGCCTCAGCAGTCGGCGCAAGTGCGCCTCAAAAGTTTCATAACAGTGTGGACACCCTAACCGCCCGGTCTCACGAAAATCAGTAGACGTCAATCCACAGAATGAACATTCACTATCCGAATCTTCTTCTTCCCTGGACTCATCACCTATTTGGGCGAGAAAATCTGGGAGAGGAGAGGCTAAAAGATCAGTAGTTGCTTCCAGTCCTTTTTCGGCGGCACAATCCCCACACAAATGGTACGAGAACATCTCGTCGTTCTCTATCTGTGTGAGATTAACCGTCGCCGGATTGGATCCGCAGTTTTCACAGAGGTCACCAGACATAGCTAATTATAAGCCCTCTAAGGAACTGATATATAGACCTTGGTAATTTGATCTCATTCCCATGGGTTACTCCTTACCTTCCGGTGCGAGTCGTCCTTCTTTCAAAACGAGTACACGATCTGCTCTTCGGGCTAAATCTAAGTTATGAGTAACCACCACCATTGAAAGTTCACGCCCTGCTCGAAGCCCAAAAATGAGATCGTGCAAAGACTGACTCGTCTGGGTATCAAGATTTCCGGATGGTTCATCAGCAAGCAAAACAAGCGGCTGATTCACCAATGCTCTCGCAACTGCTACTCGCTGTTGCTCACCACCAGACAGTTGCCGCGGTTTGTGTGATTCTCGCCCTATTACTCCAACATCTTCTAAAAGCTCTCTGGACCTATCACGAGCTTCTGATTGTGCCACGCCAGCTATCAGGGCAGGCATCATCACGTTCTCAAGAGCCGTAAATTCACGAAGCAGGTGATGAAACTGAAAGACGAAGCCCACATAGTGGTTCCTCATTTCAGCTAACTCATCCTCGGACAACTCTGAGACTGCCTTACCATCAACAAGTATTTGACCTGAAGACGGGCGGTCTAGAGATCCGAGAATATGCAGGAGCGTAGACTTTCCCGTACCACTTGCTCCAGTGATTGCTATGCGTTCTCCTGATCCGACATCCAGATCAATGCCCAGTAGTATGTCTAATCGAGTTCCATCACCTCCGATAAAGCTTTTCTGAACATTCCTCGCGCTGAGAACAGGGGACTTGGCAGATACCTGATTATTCATGCCGAATAGCGTCCACTGGTTCCAATCTCGAAGCCTTCCACGCTGGGTAGATCGTGGCCACAAAAGCGATGGTCACACTAGCTACGACAATCCCTGATACATCTAACCAATTCAGAGATACCGGTAGGTGATCAACGAAGTATACGTCCGGAGGTATCCGAATGATCTCAAAGTGTCCGATCAAGAAGGCTGAAATAAGCCCACATGCTGTGCCGACCATTGTCCCTGCAACTCCGATCCACGCACCCTGGAGCACAAAGACCCGCATGATACCCCTACGGGTCATACCCATAGCCTTGAGGATGCCAATCTCTCGTGTTCGATCTGCAACAACCATCACAAGCGTACTCACGATGTTGAAGGCAGCAACAAGTACAATGAGACCGAGAATCAAGCCCATAGCGATCTTTTCGAGGCGAAGAGCACTGAACAGGGCTCTGTTCGTTGTCATCCAAGATTCTGCATAAAAAGGAAAACCCAATGACTCTTGAATTTTTCCGCGAACCTCATCTGCGAGTTCAGGTTGCCTAGTTCTTATCCCGACCCCGCCGACAACACCAGGATTTGTGATCCCCACAAGTTCCTGAGCTGCCTCTAGAGTGGTGTACACGTTCTGCATGTCATAGTCGTACATGCCAGTTGTGAAAACACCCGTCACTTCAAACTGCCGCATGGTCGGGTTAAGTCCGCCCAGAATATCCATCTTGAGATTCTCGAATGAAACGACAAGCAGTGTGTCTCCCTCAAAAAGCTGCATGCGATCTGCCAGTCCCACACCCATCAATAACGGGGGCAAGCCAGATTCGGGCAGCGTAAGATTATAACTGCCCTCAACGATCTGACGTTCCATCTCAGTCGGTGCGACTTGCCCTGTATCAATTGAAATGCCGTATAGATTTGCTGACTGGGGATAAAGACCATCAGAGCCGGTACGAGCCACCGAAACTTGTGAGAGGACAAAAGGTGCAGCTCCCACCACCCCATCTACTTCCATAACCAAATCGACTACTTCTTCCCACTCGTGAAGCCGAAGCGTTGTGCCAGACTCAAGCACGATAATATGGGGCGTCGACTCTAGAATCTTGGCTTGTAAATCCTCCTGCATGCCACTCATTACGCCTATCACAACAACAAGAGCAGTTACTCCAACGATTACCCCCCCAAGAGCGATCCAGGTGATAAGAGATAAGAAGCCACGACCGCGTCCAGCCCTGAGGTAGTGCCGTGCGATGAACCAGTGCATACGATCACGCTGATCCTGGTGAAGTAAGCGAGTCACTCCTCTGGCCTTAGGATCGGGAACAATATGACATCCCGGATTGAGGGTTGGTTAGTAATCATCATGACAAAGCGGTCCACCCCTAATCCGACACCACCTGTTGGTGGCATTCCATACTCCAAAGCACGCACGTAATCATCGTCAATCTGTTGTGCCTCATCATCTCCAGCATCACGCAGCCCGGCTTGCGCCTCGAAACGAGCTCTTTGATCCAGAGGGTCATTCAGTTCAGTGAAGCCATTACAGAGCTCAACCCGACCTGCATAAAGTTCAAACCGCTCCGTCAGTCGTGAATCCAATCGATGTTCTTTCGCTAGTGGGCTCAATTCTTTTGGGTGGTCTATCACGAACGTTGGTTGGACCAGATCCGGCTCAACCAGAGCACCGAAGAGCTTATCGATCAACTTACCCCGGCCCGCTGTATCTAGATCGTCTAGTCCGAGAGCCTTCGCCCTCTCCCGTAACACCTGATCCTCTAAATCCAAAACATCGACTCCTAGGGCCTCTGACAAAGCACCTACCAAAGGTATCCGGGGGAAAGGAGGTTCAAACGAAATCATTTCATTTCCATATCTCAATTCTCTCTTATTCAGCACTTCATCAAGCACGTGGCCTACAAGACGTTCAACCAAAGCCATCTGATCATTGTAGTCAGTGAATGCCTGATACCACT
>CAJWPN010000085.1:0-6369 GCA_913045345.1 uncultured Gemmatimonadales bacterium | reverse complement strand
CAGGGCCGGTCGTCGTCCTCGAACAACGCCCATTCGATCGGGTCGTCCAACGTGTCATACGAGTATGCATATCCATGAGGCCAACGGTTTACCGTGATCGCTTCGATATCCCGCGCAGGATCGAAGCCTCCACCGGAAAGCGAGCGACCGATTTGATCCCTGATATTGTGCTCGAACGTCTCGAAGGTAGTCTCCAGAAGATCCCGGCGACCGCGGCGATGCTGTTCCTTCTTGGGAAGACCTGGCGCACAAGGTGTGCGCGTCATATGGAGGACCATTGGGTCTTCAGGCGACCGCGGTGGGTTGTAGCCTCCAATCTCTAGAGCACGGCCAAGGTTGAAATTCGAATGATACATACCGGGGCAAGTTACACTCCTGACACCTAGATTCGTGAACGCTGTCCAGTTCCGTATTAAAACGTTGGTGTACACGATGGGCATGCGTTCACCGTAGCCAAGCGCTGACTTTTGCTCTGGTGACATCTCCGGGCAGATGTAGGGGATCATGTCGTTGTGGCATGCCATGACCACGTGGTTCGCGTGAACTGTTCTCGCGGCCCCATCCTGCCCCACATACGTCACTTCTACTTCGGAAGCATTCTCCGGACTTCCACGGTGTTGGACTCGGACTACTGTGCTATTGAGCCTGATGCGCACAGATGAGTCATCCCGATCAAGCCGTGAGTAATCGAGGTGAGCCATGATTGAGTCCTCCAGCGTCGACCCCGGAAGCGCGTCGGGGATCATAGCCCGTACAAGGAGACGAGCGAGTGTCGCATTACCATCGGGAAGCTCGATGGTGGGACCACCACTAAACTGTCGTTCACGCCCATGCTGGCCGCCACCGATGTGGGTAAGCGGTCCAACCCGAGACAACGGTTGCAGGTCGAGTTGCTGAAATCCCGGATAACCCATAGCCCAAGCATAGAGCGCTGGCAGCGCGTCGATGCCAACACAGAACAGGCCTTTCGGTCTGTCGTCGTAGAATGGAATGACTTCCGGCCGGATATGAGCGTGCTCAAGGAGAAAAGTTGCATAGCTCATTCTGGCGAGCCTCGTCTTCCGCTCTCCATCAGACAGATCGGACCATCCGTCTACTGTGGCACCGATCTCTTCAAGCCTGATGATATCTCGCTGCACATTCTCAGATAACGGGGTCTGAGCGAGCCATCCCTGTCGGTCCCCGTTCGGCCCAAACCCACCCGCAGACCCTGTCACGAGACGATCTTCCCCGAAGATCTCTCGGCTGAAAAACGTGCTTCCCGTCAAACCCAACGATCTATAAAAGCTCCGACTTGTTGCGTCAGCAGCCTCCGCTCGTTCGAGATCCAGGCCAACTGCGGCTAGTAAGGTGCGAGCAACCGTTGAGTAGTGATCAATCGCCTCAAAATTGGAAGTGCCACCATTCAGCAAGAGAGTTCGATTACCGTATGAAAACTCATTGCGTTTCGCGTGACCTCCGAAATCGTCGTGGTTATCCAGAATCAGAACACGAGATCCCGGCCCCGCGTTATCATGAAAGAAGAATCCAGCCGACAACCCGCTCAGCCCTCCACCTACAACGACCATGTCATAGCGCTCGCCCGAGTCTTCCCCAGTCCATGTTCTTCCATCACGGAAGCCATGAGCAACCTCGAATGAACCGCTGTGGCTACCTCGCATACCCGTTTCTGCTGGCGGATAATACGCCTCCTGATGTCGGTTGTATCCGAACCAGGGATCAACAGACTTATCGAGTTTCTGCGAGGACAGCATCGACCCACCAACGGTCACAGCAACCCCGTTGAGGAAGTTGCGGCGGGTAATGTCCCGGCCCATTCCGAGTTCGCGATCATAGGCCTTCGACATCATCGTCCCCCTGCACCGAGGTCTAGTAGGGTGATCGACACGAGCTTTGCCCGAAACGGCCATCCTTGTATCTGCGCCAACTTGCAGAGGTACAGTCGATCAAGCCAGTTCAGCTTGGTGCTCGGGGGAGGAGAGGGCACGGTCAACTATCTTAGCAATCTGAATGTCCTGGATCGCAACCCCTGTGAGATCCACAACTGTGATTTGGTCTTCGTTTGTCCGACCAATTGTGGGGTTCTTAATCACTTTCCCCAATTCCAGAATGGAGTCCTCACTGAGTTGTCCTCCTTGGATCGCGGCACAACATTCGCCGTGATCAACACACTGCGAAATGCTGTCTGCGACAACTAGATCCGCCTTTGCCAAGAGTTCAGCTTCGAGTTCCTGCTTTCCGTGATCGTCCGAGCCCATCGCGGTAACGTGCGTTCCTTCTTGCACTAAATCAGCGCGAATTAAGGGATTTCTGGCAGAAGTCGTGGTGACTATAAGATTGCATTGTGAAACCAGATCATCGAGTACGTCTGCTGCTTTGATTTCCAGCCCCCACGTCCGAATTCGCTCTCGAGATTGAAGATCTTCAATCATACGCTGCACTTTGGTTGAATCCCTACCCCAGATGAAGCAACTCCTACAGTCAATAACATCACGCAACATTTCGAGTTGCATCCTGGCTTGGACGCCAGTTCCGACGATGCCAATGTGATGGATATTTTCCGCAGCCAAGTGCTTTGCTGCGACTGCACCAGCAGCCGCAGTACGCATATCAGTGAGCCAACATTTATCCAATAAAATGAGCTTGAGACCTCCGGTCTTCTGACTGAAGACCAGAAGCAACCCATCACTGACCGGGAGCCCCAATTCCGGATTCTCATAGAACCCTGAGGCCATCTTCAGGACATAGTAGTCATCACCGGAGACAAATCCGTACTTGATGTGAACATCACCTGGCGGGTCATCAAAATGAAGAAATCCAACCGGTGGAACCTTAACCTGACCTTCCGAATAAAGAACAAATCCAGTTTCAATCTCCAGGATCAGCTGCGGGATATCTATCAGGCGCTTGATTTCATCGAGCTCGAGCACAGTGGCCATCGGCATGCCTTATTTCTGGAATTCCGAATGATAGACCGTCACGACTGATGCCAAGGCATCTGGTCGTCTCGACGCTATCGCCCGGGCCCCAGAAGCACGGCATTGATAAAAAGGAGCTCGGTAGCCTCAGTATACGCCCGGTAGTTTGGGTCTTCAGCAAAGGCAACGATCTGGCCACTGCCATACGACTCATGCATCAGGAACGCCTTATTCGCGAGTTGCGGGCGTGCCTCATCCCACACGATACCACTTAGCACCAGATCATCTAGACCTCCGTAACGGCCTACATTTGTGCCGTTATCGAGCGTCATTGGCGTGAAAACACGGCTGCCCTGAACCAGTACTCCAATTTCTCCATCAGTCCCCGAAGCCAGCCAATGGTCGGTATCTAGCACTGTCCTCAGGATCGCACCCGGAACCGACTCAGGACCTTCATCTTCAGGAACGATTTCGTCGAGATACTCAATCGGCTGATCAGGTATCTCATCCCTAGGAGGATCATCACCTACAGCCCTCCCTCCTCTGCGCTCTGCGGTTGTCGAAAGTAGCTCGGCTCGAATCGCCCACCCTGTAGATCCTGCCATTGTGATCATCGTACCACCATTGGACATCCAGTTGCGCAGCTCCTGGACCATCCCCGAGTTCACCGCGCTTGAGTAGTTCCCGCTCGGAAAAACGATGACGTCGTAGTCAGCAAGGTTCGCCCGTCCGAGGCTTGAAGCACGCACAGCCACAGTAGGCTGAGCATAACGCTGCTCTAGAACATAGCGGGCGAAGCCAACAGAGTTTGTCTGACCGGGAGAATCGTATACCAGGAGCACGCGGGGCGAACGCAGCGCGCGGACACTGTTACTCCCTAGCGATGCACCCTCTTCAACGTACGAGTCATCAATTGGTACAACCTCTGCTCCGTGAGCGGAGGCGATCCGACCAAGCTGTTGTTGAAGATTTGCATCGTTTTCAGCTGTACGCACGATTGCTGTGCCAACAGCGTATTCACGTCCGCCAAGAGTGAACTCTGCTCCGGCTGCGCGCACTCTGATTCCATCACGAAGAGCTTCCGCTACTGCACTTGCTGTACTTGTCCCCCAGGGCATCAGGTAGCCTACGCCAGCTTCAGGAAGAACAGTATTAGTCGGATTATTGTTCTTAGATACCACCACTCCAGCCGCTCCCGTGGGGTCATCAGAGACCAAAACCTCGACATCCCATAGCAGTGATTGACTCCAAGCTGTGAGGTCGTAAATCTCGTCTGACTCACGTCGCGCCCGTCGATCGATCTGCCTCTGCACAAACTCTTCGTCCATCGGCACATCAGGATCGAGCAGGTTTCGAACAAAGCGATGTGTCGGTTGGTCCATCGGCACAATGAAGGTGCCCTTTTGTGGAATTTGCCGACCCTCCACAGTTACTGGACCATCCGCCTCACGGACTTCGATGCCATTCTCGAGAAGCATGAATGCTAGCCTTCTGGCCATTCCTGGGTCATGCGCCGAGTGGATTATGTATTCCGCTGGCCCACTGCGTCCGAGATCTATGCCCTCTCGTCGGAAAGCAAGATAATCTCGCAAAATGCTCTCTCGGTTCCTCGCCGATGTTTCGGCTGATGTGATCGCAGCAGTAAAGTGGTGCAGAACACCGTCTCCGTATGTTAGTAGATCGCCATCTGACTTTCTCAGTACCTGAGCACGCGCCGACGCCTGCTCATAAGTCATACCGAGCGCACCGTGACCCATCGGCCACATGTCGACATAGCCAGGATAGAACGCGTCGTAGACGTCACGGTTGAAGTATGCGAATCCGCGCTGGTCAAAGACCTTCGCATTGGCACGTCCGAACACGTCCATAAGCGCGATCTGGCGCTCGCCATACCAGGGATTAGTTGGTGGGGCGGTTGGGGGAAAGAAGTACGTCGAGTTTCCACCCATCTCGTGGAGATCGACGACGATATGTGGCCAGAAATCTAGAAAAATATCGACCTTGCCCTGCGTCTCTGGCTGACTCTGAATGAAGAGGTCCCGATTTAGGTCGAAGAGGTAGTGGTTCACCCGGCCACCCGGCCACGGCTCATCGTGCTCTGCTGAGTAAGCTGCCTCGTTCGGCCACCGCGCCCTCGCCATCGTATTTTGTAAGACGAAACGAGAGCGCCCGTCAGGATTTTCCACCGGGTCGATCAAAACGAGGGATTCATCAAGAATCATGTCGACTGTTGGATCGCCTTGTGCAGCCAATAGATGGTACGCCTCCGCCATTGCTGCGCCGCTTGAACTGATCTCATTTCCGTGAACGCCATGCATGAGCGCCGTTACCACAGGCAGATCAGCAATAAGTGCATCTGCATCAGCTTCTGAGAGACCATCGGGATGAGCCAGCCGTGCGAGCCCCGCCTTTACGTCATCTAGAGCAGCAATGCGCTCAGGCGACCCAATAACCAGGATGATGAGTGGGCGTCCCTCCCAACTCTCTGCATACTGAATTAGCTGTGTGCGATCCCCTGCTGCATCTGCCAACGCCTCGAAGTAGCGTACGACCTGATCCGGCGGAGTGATTTCTTCTCTGAAGTCATGACCCACGACGTCTTCAAGCGTGGGAATAGACGGATCGTATTGCGTACCAGGAACGAGTTCTTGAACCTGGGCAGAAAGCTGAATCGTAGCGGCCAACGCGAGCGTACCTAACATGATTCTAGTCCGGATAAGTTACGAAAAGGACAGGCAATATAGTGAGGATATGGTCTTGCCGCGGTACTCTACTTCCGAAAACCACGTAAAAATTCCGACTTGTACGAAAATTGTTCCCGCGCCGAAGCTAGCTAACCGTGAAATCCGCGGTTCAGTTGTTTAGTCACGTAGTCCAAATAACGATAAGTGACAACGGAAGAGGAATCAGTGATAACGCGAACACATAAACGAGTGTTGTTTTGGAATCAGGGGACGCGTGCCGCCCCGATAGTCTTGGTTCTAGCGTTAACAGCTATGACCACTCAACCACTCAGAGCGCAGCAGAGCGTCACACATCAGCTACCACTTTCGTCAGAGAACATCCACTGGGGCTTCTACGACGCCTCCCTTGATCCTGTGCTCACAATCCGATCGGGAGATCGTGTCTATTTTGAAAACCTGCTTGCTCGTGGGCTGCAACGTTTGAGATTGGCAGGGATCTCGGAGGATCGGTTCCTGCCGTCGATGCTCAATGTTGAGGAAGAGGAGACAGTCCGTGTGGGCTCACACCCACTGAATGGCCCCGTTTACATCGAGGACGCAGAGGTGGGTGATGTGTTGGAAGTTCGCCTCGTCGATATCGGATTCCTGGCGGACTACGGAGTCAGTGGATTCTTACCTGGAGGGGGTACCCTGCCGATGGACTTCCCTTCGGCTGCGCTCCGTGCCTTCGAAATTGATACCATCGCTGGCACGATAACCATGACTGG
>CAJWPN010000084.1:0-6441 GCA_913045345.1 uncultured Gemmatimonadales bacterium | reverse complement strand
CCTCACCATACTCCAACCACTCACCACACTTCTCGTTGTCTTTGTACATCCCCTTATCCCTCAACTGGCCATTATCACGGTAGATCTCCCACAGTCCGTCTCTCTCTCCGCCTCTGTAGGTCGTCTTCTCCCACAGCTGACCGTTGTCATGGTACATCTCCCTTACTCCATCTAGCTCCCCGTCCTTCCAGGTCCCCTTCACCATCAACTCCCCGTTTTCGTGGTACATTTCTCTCGGCCCATCTGGTTTGCCATCCCTGTACCTCTCCCTCGTCTTCAACTCCCCGTTTTCGTGGTAGGTCTCCCACGCTCCGTCCAACTCCCCGTCCCTGTACCTCCCCGTTGTCCTCAACTCCCCGTTTTCGTGGTAGGTCTCAGATGCTCCGTCCAACTCCCCATCCCTGTACCTCAACTTCAACAACAACTGACCATTCTCTTGGTATAACTCATATGGTCCATTGAATTCGCCGTTCTTTAGGGCCCCCTGCGACTCCAACTGACCATTGTCGTAGTAACTCTCGAACGGTTCGCCTGTCGGGCCACACCCGACCATTAGAACAACACCGATCAGCGAGAGAATCCGGTTCATCTCACTACTCCTTCAGGCTCCTCAACAGGGGTCATAGGTGACCGTCCTACCCTCAAACCACTCACCACACTTCCCTCCGTCCTTGTAGGCACCCTTCTCATATAACTGACCACTGTCGTAGTACTCCTCAACTGGTCCGTCCTCCACACCATCCTTGTAGGTCCCCTTCCTCCTCAGCTGACCGTTGTCGTGGTAACTCTCAAACGGACCGTCCCACTTTCCGTCCCTTAGGGAACCGGTCATTCTTTTCCCCATGTTCTCCCCGAACACAGGACCGGAATAGGGTTGGCCGTCCTCTGGGTTTAGATACAACCCATCGACTCCTCGAAGAGTCCCCATATCCTTCGGTTCCAGTTCTTGAAGAGTCCCCATATCCCGTGGTTCCCCTCCACCACACCCGACCATTAGAACAACACCGATTACTGATAGAACCCGTTTCATACTTCACCTCCTGAAACAATCCACCATATCAGATTTACGTTGACCTCCTGAGAAGGACCAGTTTCACCCTCTGAATTACTCCTGAATTATTAGTAAAAAAGTGAACTATGGGTTGATCCAGTAGTTCACTTTAATCATCAAAACATTGTCCGCAGCAATGTTGAACATGTCATCTAGATCTCTACCCAAATCGAACGTCCCAACCCACCGCTCAGCTCCATCCTGGCCGTGGCCCGTGATCGAGTTGATCCGACGCTGTTGCCATACAAGGAACAGTGTAGCTCCTGGCCTCCATTCCCACCGAAGCACTGCATTACCGAGCAAGCTTCGGTAGCTAAAGTCCCGGTCAGAGACTCGGAAGTTGGCAGCAGGTCCTGCTTCGTCAGGGTCGATATTGTAACGCCCATCTTGGTCCTGAATTACCGTTCCTACGTCTGTACCATAATTCTGGAAGTCAAATGTTCCAGGGGACCGAAATTCTTTCAGTCCACCGTAGTCGCCGACTGAAACGAAAGGTTCTACATACAATTGGAGGGAAAGCCTGGGCGAGAATGTGGCGTTCACTCTAGTCGCCATTGAGAACCGTGTCCGGTCCAATTCACCAAACACATATCTGGACCCAAGGGTCGCAACAGCAAGGGGGTCCTCAATCCGCTGCATGTATTGAGCTGTCGAATACGACCTGGTATAAGATGGGCCGAAGCTAAACTGGAAGGTCTCTCTGAGACGCGCATTCAGATTCAGCTGTACACTCCTGTTCCAATCCCCGGCATCGTTCGATCTCCATGAATATGTGAGCCGGGGGACGACGGCCTTTCTTCCGTCTGAATTGAGATTCACATTCCCGGCAAAGCTGCCCGGAGAGCGCGCCATCGGCCCACCTCTGGTCAGACGATCATCATCGGTCCAGGGATCGATCTGCACTCTCATCGAAGTGCGCCAGTAATTAAGAAACTCCAGTGAGAGATTGCTGTTTACATTTGCAAAGACACGGTTGCCCGCGAAATTCCAGACAGCGTCTGGGCTGATGCTGACATTCCAGGACCGCAGAATTCTTCCGGGGTCTATCTCATTAAACTGGTAGTGCGTATCGAAGAGAATGCGGTCAGCATGCGACTGGAAGCCGATATCATTGACCTCGAACCCAGGACTCACGAATGCGATACCGTTCCGCATCGTGAATGTGCCCGCCTGTTTTCCGATGTATCCCATCGCGTAATACCCCGTCAGAGATGTGGCGAACGGATCCACCTCCAAGTGTCCAGCATCTGGTCTTTGATAGTAGCGAGCTGACGCCTGTTGGGTGCGCAAGATCTGCTCTGCATCGCCACGCACGTAGCTACCAGCCAGGGCTCCGCTAAAAAGCCACATCCGATCTGTCGATTCATGGGCAAAATCGATTCCTCCGGAGTAGGCAGAGGAATGTAATCTGTTGACTAGTGTTGTTCCTGAGAGGTCACGGTTTACGGCTGTGCCTATCACGCCAAACCGAGTGGCTCCTCCCTCTACCTGGCGGCGCAATCTCATAATGAAATTATTGGCTGCGGGCTCTACCAGAATTTCTTGAGATCTGCCATCAGCAGTCGTATAGGAACCCACCTCTGTTCCTGTAACCGCTTCCATAATCCCTAAGGACCAGCCATTGCCAACTTGTCCCGTGACTTTGGCTGCCCCGAGGATCGTTGTGGCATTCGGCACCTGGGAAAAGACGGCATCCGAGGGAGTACGCCCTCTTGGCGAGCGACCAATTCTTCTCGAGTAGGCTAGCTGCGGTGGCCGGCCGACGCTTCCCATCGGCCCACCTTCACTGAAGCTGAAGATACCAGCTCCTTCTACGAAAAAAGCACGCCTTTCAGAGAAGCGAGTCTCAAACGCTGTGAGGTTAATCACCGCTGGATCTAGCTCGACCTGCCCGAAGTCTGGATTAACTGTCGCATCCAAAGTCAGGTTGGAAGCGAGTCGATATTTCAGATCTAGACCAGCTCCTCCAAAATGATCTGCCCCGCTCCGGTATGGGTTATCAAGACCCACGCCAGCGGATTTCTCACTTGGCCGGTACTCTCCACGAGCAACGATATACGGGAGCATTTCTAAGCGCTGACCGGGTTCTATCCCTTCGATCCCATGCAGATGACCGAATCTAGATACCCCTGAGCGTTCTAGGTTCGGAGTAAACGGGAAGGTGGCATTCTCTTGATTCCGATGAATGTTCCGTTCGATCTGGACTCCCCAAACCTGTTGTTCTTCTGGGCTAAACCGAAGCTGACTGAAAGGGATGCGCATTTCTACAAACCACCCCGAATCAGAAACAGAAGTCGCTAGCTCCCACACCGGATCCCAAGATGTATCGCCTCTGCCGGTTCCATTCCTGCTTACTGTCGCATCACCTTTCACCCCGGAAGGGTTGGTCCAAAAACGGTAACCGGTTTCGTGATCGTGATAACTGTCGATCAGAAATACAAATAAATCTGAATCACCCAATTGAGCATCACGACGTGCTAATCTCGTTGTCACTGGATTCCGATCAGTGAGCTGAGCGCCGATGTAAATCGCATCTTCGTCATAGACGATGCGCACCTCAGTCCTCTCACTTACGGGCTCACCCTCGAATGGCAAAGTCTGGAGAAAGTCTGAAATCGGGGATGCTTGGAACCAAATCTCCTCTTCGAGAAATCCATCAACCGTTAGCGGTTCGTCGGTTTGAACTGCTTGGGCGAGCGGCACTGACTCATGATCATAGCCACCGTCCACATCACTACCCTGCCGGTCTTGCTCAACCTGTAACGCCGAGGCTGGCAGAGAAGACAAAGCCAGGATAACGAGCAAGGCAGAGGTCATCAGCGAGTGAGACCAAGGGCGCATGATCTTATCGATGAGCATGAAGGTGGGCGTCAGAATGTTCTTGCAGGAGGTGAAGTACAATATGAGCGTTTACCTAGCAGGTAACGGTACTTAAGCGGCGGAGAACCTCCAACGGGTAGGCCTATCCGCGCAACCTATTAGAGCAACTAGGAACTCCTGACAGCTCACCTGTCCTAGGTCTATGGTAGCAGGCTGTGCACACTTCATCTTAACTGGGCTAGATTTTTGGAATGAACACAGATGTCGCACTCATTGCAGTCTCAGGCCTGTTCGTCGTGTTGGGCTCAATGACCCTGCTTTGGCTCATCAGCTTACGGCTCAAAGACGCTAGCATAGTGGATCCGTTTTGGGGCCCGGGCTTTGCAATAGTAGCGGCTACTTACTACCTCGTAGACGGCAGATATCTGAACCGCGGCACCCTGGTCTTGTGCCTTGTCACCCTCTGGGCGGCCCGCCTTGGCTTCCACCTATATGTTCGAAATAGGCGGGAGGGTGAGGATCCCCGCTACACAGCCATGCGAAAGGCCCGTGGAAAGCAATTTCCGTTGATTAGCCTGTTCACCATTTTCTGGTTTCAAGCCTTTCTACTGTGGGTGATATCCTCACCCATCCTCGGCTCTATAGCCTCACAGGCACCGCTCGGATTCTTTGATATTCTTGGGTCGCTTGTGTTCTTGGTCGGGCTAACCATCGAATCGATTGCCGACAACCAGCTCACTTTATTCCGGTCTGTGCCCGCCAACAAAGGTCACGTACTCGACACAGGATTGTGGCGTTATAGCAGGCATCCAAACTATTTCGGTGAAGCTATGCTCTGGTGGGGGCTTTATTTGATAGCTGTTGCTGCTGAAGCCTATTGGACTATCGTGGGCCCTGCCCTAATTACCTTCCTACTCCTGCGCTTCTCGGGGGTCCCGATGCTTGAAGAGGGGTTGCGCGCCTCGCGGCCTGGCTACGCCGAATACATCAAACGCACATCTTCCTTTTTTCTCTTGCCCCCGAAGAACTAGACTCCTAGGGTCTTCTTAGTTGGCCAGGCTTCCCACTGAGTATCGCTTACTTACCTGGTGTAGATCACGATCGCTCCGTTACCGGCAATTGTACCAAAACGGAAGGAAGCATCAACGGGATTTAGCACTTCGATTCGGTCAATAAAGTTTGGGTCCATATCGATAATTGCTTGCTCCGGATAGGGCACTGGAACATCGTTGATAAAGACCGCAGCTGGAGCACATCCTTGGCCTCCAGATCGCCGACTGACCTCGATGCAGAGACCTGGCCTCGGTACACCAGTAACTGGATCTACCGTAGAAATCTCCCGAATCCGGAGGCCCGGTGCCTGGACGTTCCTGAGTAAGTCTACGGTTGCTGTGGTCCTCGGAAGTAGTGCGTCTATCTCTTCGCGACTTATAAAGTCTGCCCTCTTGGCATCGTTTAGGAAGCTTGTGCGCCCGAACCGGGTTCTGGCCGTAACAACAAGACCATCTATCTCAAGGGCTTCGACAGCCAGTCGCACTTCAATATCAACAACTTCTTCACTGAAGATTGTGACAGAGTCTGTTCGCTGCTCGAAGGCAATGTGGTCGGTCGTCACTAGATGCCGACCAGGAGGAAGATCGTCTATTATAAAGCGGCCTTCTCGGTCGGTGAGCACTAGACCTTGGGTTCCGGCCACTGTGATGGAAGCACCCAGTACAGGTTCTCCCGAAGCAAAGTCTTCTACATATCCGCTGAGGGTCCCCTCCGCAGACACCAACATCTCAAGATCTTGGATCTGACCCAAACCTGCCCCGACTGAGATTACCACGGTCCTTCCCGAGCTTCGGCCGAAATGAGGCTGGAGGTTCATTTCTCTTTCAGCTGGCACGTTGCATATCCGAAAATACCCACTGTCATCCGTGTTTACCTCGGTTGGCCTACCGACCCCTATACCAAATCTTGAAGTGGCCGCTGGCTCCAGGGTGACCAGTGCGCCAGGCATGGGCACACCCGTGAGTGAGTCCGTCACAATCCCAGAAACCGCACCATACCCTGGTCCGGATTGCTCAATTACACACCAGCCCGCAAGCAGTGTCGTCTCCGAAGGTACTGCGAGCTCAACAGTAATCGTCTCACCACCCTGGAATGTGACCTGCCGTGACGGAGGACTGACTCCTAACTCTTGAAGCCTCGGGTGAAAGAATGAAACCCAGTGTGTTCCTGCTATAATGCTGTCTAAGGTAAATCTGCCGTCCTGTCCTGACTCGGTCGCTGAGTTGGTGCCGATGACTCCCACTCGGGCCCCAGCCAACGGGCCCATGGATGTACTATCGTAGACGATCCCGGTGAGCCCTGCTGTGTTCTGTGCTCTTCCTGGCAGTGTATCCGCTGCAGCCAAAATCAAGAGAGTAGCCAACACTGCAGCTGAGCGTTCCCAGAGGTTCATCTGATTCTTGATCTCGTCACAACCACGTTAAGCAAGCTGTCTCCTGACTATAACCTAGCCCTCACTAGAGCCATCTCAGCCCATGACCATTCGACCAATTCTCGTTGAATATTGCTCAAAAGTC
>CAJWPN010000083.1:0-6448 GCA_913045345.1 uncultured Gemmatimonadales bacterium | reverse complement strand
ATGGGCCGCCCCATAGGGGGAGGGGGAACCGGTGGGGGGAGTGACCCGTTCTCCGGTCGAAGTGCTCCCGCAGCTGAAGACATCGAATTACAGGTTCGAAACCTTAATTTCAACGATGCCAGGCTTTATGCAGTCAGCGGTGGAGCACGGCGCCGTTTGGGCCAAGTCAGTGCCCTTTCCGACCAGACTCTTAAAATCCCCTGGACATTCACAGATCGCCTACGTATAGAGATCGATCTCGTTACAGGAGGAAGATGCGTAACGAGAGAATTCATGGTCGATCCTGGTGAGATCCTTTTACTACAGATTGAGTCCCGATTCGATGGAAGCGGACTCTGTAGATAATCGGTGCCTAGGCTCACCCCTGCTCATTGATTCTTAAGCAATCACAACTACTCACTGATAGATTAAGAAATCTCTGATATCCTCTTTAAAGGTGTCGAGATCTTCTTGAACACCCTCTAGTACCTCATCCACCGTTGCACCGTCGTCTATCCTATGCCGCAATCCATTGTGCCCCCAAATTAGGTCTATCGGCATTAAATTTTCTTCATACTCGTAAGGTGGCTTAGACCAACTGAATTCTCGCGGAGCGAGCTCTCTGACCGCCCTGAGGATGCTTACCGCAGTTCGCACAGGCTGAAATGTTGCCGGATCAGTAACGTGCAGCTGTCCTCCTGCACACATAGTCCCAGAGTATTTCTGAAAGGTGGGCTCAAAATGACAGGGGCGAATCATTACACCGTCTAAGTGCTCTTGGCCTAACAAATCCAATAGGCGTTCAATATTTAGATAAGGTGCACCGAAATACTCGAAGGGCTTCGTGGTCCCTCTCCCTTCTGAGAGGTTCGTCCCCTCCAAGAGAACCATACCTGGATACACAAGACACGAGACTGGCGTCGGTAGGTTGGGGCTAGGTGCCACCCACGGTAATCCAGTATCACTCCACCCCATAGACCTACGCCAACCCCTGCACTCGATTATTTCAAGGTCGCACCCTATACCTCGGGTTTCGTTCATCCAGGTCGCTAACTCACCACAGGTCAACCCATGACGCAGCGGAATAGGATGTAAGCCCACGAAGGACTCGAAGTCCTTACGAAGCACCGCGCCTTCTCTCTGAATTCCACCTATTGGATTGGGTCGATCCAGCACAATGAACCGGATACCTATCTCAGCACATGCCTCCATAGCTAATAACATTGTCCAAATGAATGTGTAAACACGAACTCCTACATCTTGGAGATCAAATACAATGGCATCCAACCCGCTAAGCATCTCTGGGGTAGGTTTGCGGACATTGCTATAAAGCGAGTGTACGGGCAGACCTGTGTAAGGATCAGCATAGTGCCCGGACTCAATCATGTTGTCCTGTTTCTCACCCCTGGCACCATGCTGTGGGCCGAAAAGAGCCTTTATACTGAATCCTTCTTGTAACAAAGCATCAACTGAGAGTTGAAACTCCCTCGTTACCGAAGCAGGATGGATAATTAATCCAAGAGACAGGGGTTTTAGATGGGATCCTGCGCCAGCAAGAAGTCTCTCGAGACCACTAGTCACCTGAACCAAGCGGTTACGGCTGCCTGCGAGAGACCCGGAGAGGCATGCGGTGCTCGGCATCGTTGACGCTTAGAATCACTGTGTACTCACCGGGTTGAACCAAATCGCTTCGCCCAGAGAACCCAGCTCCGCGCCCACCTTGATCAGAGCCCAAACGTTCAAGCGTCCACTCCACCGCATGTAATCCTGGATCACCACTTGCTTCAAGGATATTGACCATCTGGCCGCGGTTATCCTCAATCTCCAGACTCACTTCAGCTTGCTCATTGAGCCAATAATGAACGTACGCGCTCTGTGCGGCGGAAGTATTAGAGCGGCCTCTCCCATTACCAAGCGCAAGAACCCCACTTTCAGACTCAAACATATGCGATTCTGAAGCAACGATTTCAGTAGTCAGCTGTTGTAGTTGCCTAACGTCAAACGTGAACATTCCCCTTCCATGAGTCGCAGCAACCATGATGTCATCCCGGGGATGGATCACCAGATCATGCACAAAAGTACTCGGAAGACCATAAGGAAGTGCATGCCACCTGCTCCCTTTATCTAGTGATACATACACACCTACATCATTACCTAGATAAAGCAAGTTCGGGTTCTTGGGATCCTCACGAATGATGTTAACAGGTCCGAAGGGGATTCCATCGGCGATACTCTCCCAAGTATCTCCGTAATCCGTGGACCTCCAAACGTAAGGAGCAAAATCATCACTGCGGCGACCGTTCTGTGTGACGTAGACGGTACTTTCGTGGTACTCAGACGCCACAACCTCTGAAGTGAAACGGTCAGGATGCAGACCACCCGAGATATCAATCCATGATTCACCACCATCTTGTGTCACATGAACTCGGCCGTCATCAGAACCGGCATAGAGGAGTCCCTCAGTAATCGGTGACTCTGAAAGCGCTGTAATCGTCTGGAACTGGATATCTCCTAGACGATCCGGGTCATTATGAGTCAAGTCAGGGCTAATACGCTCCCAGTCGTCCCCTTGGTTGGTAGAACGAAATACATAGTTCATACCATGGTAAATCGTGTTTGGGTCGTGGGGCGAAATAATGAAGTGAGCAAGCCACTGGCCTCTGTACGGGAACTCACCCTCAGGTGGCCTAGGAACAATTTGCCTGGTCTCCCCGGTCGCTCGATTCGTTCGCGAAATCGTGCCGTAGAACCCGGCCGAATACACAATATTCGTATCCCTAGGGTCTATAGCATGATGACTACCTTCTCCACCTGGCGCCCCATCAAACTCTACCGTTGGTATCTCATGCCTACCGTTATTGAGATTGACAATACCTGTGTAGGAACCGTGGTCTTGAACCGAGCCATAAACTCGAAAGGGATCGCCCATATCGAAGTTGACATTGAAGAACTGAACCATCGGAAGTTCACCGAAGAAACGCCAGTTATCACCGCCATCATAAGACACATAGGCACCACCATCATTTGAGTTCACTAGATAATCCGAATTGTTCGGATCTATATAGAGACCGTGATGGTCAACGTGCATTCCAGTCAGTTGCCGGAATGTTCTTCCACTATCCTCAGATACGTTCAACCCGAGACCCATTACGTAAATCTTATCTGGGTTGTTTGGATCAACCCTCATCTGACCGAAGACCCAACCATATGTGCCACCAAGACGTTCCATGAACTGATTATGTTCGCTGGTCCTGCGCCACGAGCCACCACCGTTATCTGATCGAAAAACAGTCGCCCCACGGATCACACCTCCCCGAGGACGTCCGTACGCGTCGGCTTCACCTTCTTCGGCTTCACGTGAAATCTCGTAGTTGTCTACAAACGCGTATATCGTCTCAGGCTGTGAAAGGGCAATGTCGATGCCGATTCGACCTCGATATCTTGAGCTGGGCAATCCTTCGTTCATCTGCCGCCAACTCTCCCCTCCATCAGTGCTTTTCCACACCCCTGAACCTGTGAAATACTCATCGGAACCCGTAAATGCCGGCTCATTACGAGGATCGTTGAATTTGGCTCGTCGGCGTTGCCAGGTAGCAGCATACAGAGTGTTTGGGTCAAGTGGATGGATTACAAGATCAATGGCGCCAGTCATGTCATCGATGAACAGCACTTTATTCCAGTTCTGACCACCATCAGCTGTTTTATATACCCCTCGGTCGGGATTATCACGGTACTCGTGACCGCTGGCAGCAACCCAAACAACATTTGGGTTTTCCGGATGCACGATGATACGACCAATAGTCTGGGTTTCAGTCAGGCCCATATGCTGCCATGAGCTACCCCCATCCGTTGACTTATAGATCCCAGCACCCGCATGAGAGCTACGGAAGATATTCGCCTCTCCGGTACCTACCCACACTATCTCAGAATCTGATGGAGCAATCGCCACATCCCCTATTGAGGTAGTCAATTGCTCGTCAAAGAGCGACGTCCAAGTAACCCCTTCATTCTCCGTTTTCCAGACGCCCCCAGAAGCTCCAGCAACATAAATCGTGTAAGTCTCACCTCGAGGCTCCGTTAACGCGATATCAGTAGACCTCCCACTGATATTTGTAGGGCCAAGATGCTGCCAAGGCAGGTTCTTGAATAAGGATTCCTCAACCATTGAGCGATGCGTCTGATAGGCAGCAAGGCGCTCTGACGCAGACATCCGACTCTCTTGTGCAATAACGGAGTATGGTGTCGCTACTAATGCGATCACTGCCGTTAAGACTCGCTGGTAGGACTTACGCATGGTATTCGACCTCATGAACGGGATATGAGTTCATTTAGGGTGATACGCTGACGATGGGTTACCACTTGGAATGAGCGTGAACGTACGGATGCCACTTTCGCATACGCTAGACGTGGAGACCTTAGTATCAAATCCACTGCGGTAAAGAGTGCTCGTGCTTCAGGGCGCCTCTACTTTAGAATCCAAAATTCAACCGTTTGATCGAATCTCTATACGATGGACCCGAGCCCCGCTCTGATCTCTGATACGAATCGTATCGCCTGCTGTCTCGGTATTCTCAAAGCCACCTCGAATCGTGAGGAGTTGATTCTCGGGTACTCCACAAATCCGGTAATAGCCATCAGCATCAGCCGTCGCTTGGAGTCCGAGCACATCCGCCTGCTGTGGCACCCCGCCCAAAGTTTCCCTAAAACGCTCCCAGGTGAGGGAGACAGTTGCACCCGGAAGTGCTCGACCACGCCGATCAACAACCTGTCCGAGGACGGCTGCAGAACCATCCTCCTGACTTTCACCCCGACAAGCCTCGAAAACTACATCTGACTTTGCTGGCATCCGGAATTGAACCGCGGTCACCTGTCCTTCGACTACTTCTTCAACGATAGGAGGTGGGCGAAACCCAACTTCCTCTACACTCGGGTGCGAGATACTGACCTGATACCTACCCCCAGTGAGGCCTCGTATCACAAATTCCCCATTTACATCTGTGAAAACCGTCTGATTCGATCCAACCATCCCCACCCGAGCTCCAGCAAGTGGTTCAATACCCAAGCTGTCCAAAACCACCCCTTGTATGGTCCCAGTTTGAGCCTCCACAATCGTCCTACCCGTGGCACCAGCCTCACGCACCTGCATTACGCGACCGCCTGTGCGCCTGTAAGCGACGATACGCATTCTCGCTCGACCGGAGGTATCATAAGAAACTCCGATGCGCGGCATCTGGATCCACCATTCAGGAACAATCCAAGTGCCGTTTGGAAGCCTTTGGAAGTCGACACGTCCACCCACTTCGGATGAGTTGATGTCCGGGTCAAGGTTCTCATAGTTGTACTGAAGCCAACGCAGCTCAAAAGTCTGCCCATCAAGCCACAGTGTCCCTGAGATATCTATGGTACGATTCCGGCCACTCGCTGGTTCAAAACCAAGGCCTATCAAACCCTCAGCTTCTCCCCTACCAACCGAGAATCGGAAGCAGTGGGAATCAAGAAAGGGATCCGACAGCAGTACATCTGCGTCAGGAGCAAAGTAGAGCTCCCCGTCACCATCCTTCTGGACAAACCCATTTTCAATCAGATCCTCTGCCGGTTTGCTATCAAATAGCTTCGTCCCGGTGCGCTCTTCTTCTCTCTGGATTGTCTTGGCGTCTAGGGCTAGCTCTCGTGTGTAACTCGTTGTGCGATAAAGGTAGATGGCCTCTCTGTCAGTAAATGCCGCTGCACTAAGAGCTTTTCGCGCTTCATCCCACAGGTCCGCTACCCCCAATCCCTGTGATGGCCGAACTCTACAACGCCCGCCTTCCGCTTCAACTTGCAAACCCTCAAGGACAATTGCACTGGATTCAAGACGTACATCCTGCGTAGCTGTTGCTCCAGCAGCAACCTGGAAGAGATCAGTTTCCACTGTGGCCTTGCCGATCATCTCGACGCGCACCCTAAATGCTCCTGCCTCGAGACCCACAAATAGTGCCCTGCCAAGCTGATCGGTCAGGGCGTTCTTTAATACCGTGCCCTCAGAATCCACCAAGTACGTTAGGGCTCCAAATACCGGCCTGGAATCCTCACCATCGAGTACCCGTGCCAGGACCGTCTGTGCATTGACATGAGTCGAAATGCTAGCCAAAGAAGTCGCTGTAAGAATGGCAAGTAAAGCGCGACTAAAACGCATCGGAGTTCCCGACTGAAAGACAATCATAGGATAGCTACAACGCCCTTTCCAATGAGTTCCTGGTAGGACGAAGCGTACTCCGAAAAACCGATAACGTGGAAGACCCGTATTCCTGGGGGCATCTTAAGCTATCCCTCCTCCAGTTAGTGCTTTGACGAGGCGGTAAAGAAATTCCTGTCCCTCGAAAAAATTCTGGATACTGATCCGCTCATCTTGACCATGTGCACGGACATCATCCATATCACCGAAAAGCCCACTCACACCGTAGACAGGTATCCCCTCTCGACGCAAATA
>CAJWPN010000082.1:0-7195 GCA_913045345.1 uncultured Gemmatimonadales bacterium | reverse complement strand
CATTCGTTTCCCGTGTTCACTGAATAGTGATTCTGGGTGGAACTGAACACCCCAGAGCGGTAAGTCCCGGTGATGCATCGCCTGTATCTCATATTCCTCTTCGGTTTCCATGCTCCAGGCTACCGGCACTAATTCATTTGGTAATATCGTGCTATCCGTCACCAATGAATGGTAGCGTGCTACTTCTATAGGTGACGGTAGTCCCTCAAAAATACCGTAACCTTCGTGTCGTATTTGCCCTGTCTTACCATGCATGATTCTCCGAGCCCGGATGGTTCTGCCTCCGAAAGCTTCACCCAAGGCTTGATGCCCTAGACAGACACCGAGCATAGGAATTCCTGCAGCTCCTAGGATTTTGAAAGCATCGACCGAGACGCCTGCGTCAGTAGGTGTTCGAGGGCCTGGTGACACCACCACTCGTTCAGGTTCTAGGTTGATTAGGCCCTCAATACTCTCTGTATCATTTCTGATAACAGTTGGCGTTGCGCCAAGGTCACCTAAGAACTGAACCAAGTTGAAGGTGAATGAATCGTAATTGTCGATTACGAGTAGCATATCAATCTCAGGATCTATTCAGGTCCGTCTGCTCAGTTTATGGGTTCCATCTTCCAGAAGATGATTCCCCCAGCTTGTTGTCCGACCTCTACTGACCCCACCAATTGAAATGTCTGAAGGTCATAAGCATCTACTTTACCAGGATCTGCACCCTTCCCCTCCATGCTCACAAACGCGTAACGCGAGTCAGGTGTGACCGTGACTCCATGAGTTACAGTCGTAGTAGAAGTCGCCAGTCCAAGACTATTTCCGGTTGAAGCCTCAAAGAATTGGACTTTCCCAGCAGCCTTTAAGGATGCGATGAGAATCTCGCCATCTTCAGAAATTGCCAGGTTATAGGGCCCTCCCGGCACAGACATCTTACGTTCAAGAGTCCAACTTTCTCGATCGATGACTAGGATCTCGTTACTCTTGTTACATGCCACAAAGATAGAGCGGCCATCGGGTGTTGGCTGAGCCCATGTAGGTGAACACGTAGACTCCATAGGCTCTCTCGTGGAAAGGGATCCCAATGGTCTAGTGATGCCCCTTGCACCAGTCACAACCTCCTCGACTTGGTAATCGAACAGTGCCGCTTCTGATCCTGTAGTTACTGAGAAGCGTCTTGAAACTTCAAACGTACGTGTGTCGATCTCGACTAATTGATCATCCATCATACAATTCGAGTACACGAACAGACCGTCGTTGGCCATCCGTAGACCGTGCGGCATGGTGCATGTTGGTATCTGGTCAACCTCAACAAGATCTGGCGTGTAAACCACTGATACGGTAGACGGGACATGCTCACCATGAAGGTTGAAGTTCACGATGAATGCGTAGAGACCATCTGGGGTTAGGTCTAGGGTCGCTGGGAAGTTTCCAAGCAGAATCGGGGAAGCTACTAGAGTGTCTGGGCCTGCATGGAATTTCCAGAGTTTCCCATCAGGGACACCGTGTGCAGTTGTCATGTAAAGGTGCTCCCCATCAGGTGATACGTTCAAGCCATGGGGGCCCTCTGTCTCAACTGCCATCTCACCAACTGGAATGGTTTGGTCAAGATCCATACCGGATGGGCCAAACCGGATACGGTGGAGAAGGTCTGCGGATTCCGCACCGACATAGATATAATAAACCGCATCTGCTCCAGTTCCTTGGGGAGGCTGAGTCGTAGGTGCGGTACTTCTCCCTGCGCATCCTGTGATGGTCAAGACTATCAGGGCTTTCCAGATATTCATTAGTGTATAGCTCTACAAAGCATCTTTGATATGTGTCGTGGGTTATTGGAGCCGGAAGTTCTTCTTCGGCCCAAGTTAGACGAGCTCACACGTCATATCTTCGGCGCAACACGTGGGCGACTTAATCATTCCGTGACCATCGGGGCATCTAGACACATCTACCTCTCTCCCGTCACCTGTAGTGATTGTATCATGGGCTAAGTCTTGTCCACACTCCGCGCAGGTAATGTTCACGCTCATATCACACTGCTCGCAGGTATAAGTTGCCATTCCCTCGTCTCCTTGTTGGATGAATTGAAGGATTAATTAAAGTCTCCGGGAGGGCACAGTAATAGACTAAGACGCTCTGGTCACGTACCCAGAAGGCTTGTGCACTGTGCCCACAAGCGACGATAATCATCGCCATCATGGGAGCCCTCGCCTGGATCCTTGGGCTAAGCCTCGGGACTTCTTTCACATGCTCAATCCTTGAGGCTGTGTTTCTTTCTGTTAGCCACTCCTATATAGCCCTCCTTAAGGAGGATGGGGAATGGGCTGGGAAATGGCTTGAAGAAGCTCAAGAACATGTCGACGAACCGATCGCGGCAATTCTTACACTAAACACCATTGCCCATACGGTGGGAGCGACACTTTCCGGGGCTGTAGTTCAGGACTTGTTCGGAGACCCCTTTCTTACAGCCTTCTCCATAGGGTTGACGTTAGCTGTACTTATCGTTTCAGAAATCATCCCGAAGACCCTCGGAGCGAGACACTGGAGGCGACTGGCGAAGCCAACCGCCCATATTTTGCGCCTAATGGTTTTCATTATGAAACCTATTCTGTGGCCGCTAGGTTGGCTGTCACGCACTCTCACCCCTAAAGGTAAACAATCAACAGTCAGTCGAGATGAACTTGCGGTCCTCACCGAGATAGGTCGGCGTGAGGGGACGCTTGATGAAGAAGAATGGCAGGTGATGAACCGGATTATCAGGCTAGATGAGGTTTCGGTAGGTGAAGTGATGACACCACGGATGGATATGACCGCGATCCCGGTGAACGCCAGCATAGAAGAAGTACAGGACGTCATGCTGGAGACTGGTCACTTAAGGGTTCCAGTCTACCGAGAGACAGTCGACAATATCATTGGGATTCTCGTGGCTAGAGACATCTGGAGAGGCGCACATTCTGGTATTCAAAATCTGACTGAACTAATCCGTGATGTACCCTTTACGCCCACTTCCAAGCCGGTGGAAGATCTAATCCCAGAAATGAGGGCGGTACGAGTTAAGATGGCCATCGTAGTCGACGAATTTGGGGGAACAGCCGGACTCGTAACCCTCGAGGACCTCATCGAAGAGATTGTGGGAGAGATCCAGGACGAACATGAGGGCGACGAACCCATTCCCTTTCAGAAAGCCGAAGATGGCCATCTTCGGGTATGGGGTGGGGTGTCATTACGAGATGCTATCGCGAGACTCGGGTTTACTTTAATGCCCGATGAGGAAGAGGGTTACGATACGATCGGAGGTTTAGTATTCGGACGGCTCAATCGCCTTCCTTTGATGGGTGACACTGTCAAAGTGACTGGGGGTGTTCTCCAGGTTGCAAAAGTCAGAGGCCGACGCATTGAGTATCTCCTGTTCTTACCGGATGACGAACAGGACCCTTCTCTAGGTTAAGATGCTTCTTCGTCAGGCAGTTCCTTCAATGAGGTCAGTTCATCCAGTTGTTCAACCATTCCGGAACTGTTTGCCCTGGATTGAGCTCGTTCTTCCATCCAAAAGGAGATCGCTAGTAGGATTGCTCCACAACTGATCGCCATGTCTGCAACGTTGAAAATCGGGAAGTCCCCTATTCCAAGGTCAATGGGACCAATGAAATCTACTACTCCCCTTCCCCAGCGTACTCGATCGTAGAGGTTGCCGAGAGCGCCTGAAACAACTAGTGAAATAGAGAAGATTCTGAGAAAGTCAGTCTTACTGGATTGCTTGAGTAAGCTACCAAGTAGAGCCAAAGCGAGTATTGTCACTGGCACAAAAAACCAGCGTGAATCCTCTCCTATACTAATCCCAAAGGCGGCGCCTTTATTGAAAGCCAGGGTAAGCGGGATCAGTCCTCCGAATAGTTGGCTACTGCTATACGATAGTGCCTCGAGGGCCCAGCGCTTTGTGACTAGGTCCAGGATCATGATCGGAGAAAATGTGAGGGCAAAAATTACTAGCTTTAAGCGCACGGAGCCTGGCCTCCCATAACTGATGAAGTACTGCGGGTTGTTGTAAGCAGGTATAAAATGGAGGCGGGGGGAGTCGAACCCCCGTCCGCATATGGCTCCAGCAAAGCTTCTACGTGCGTAGATCGCTGGGTGATTTCACCTCGGGTGGTCAGCGATCAACCAAACCTTCAGCTAGCCGTTCAATGTCTTATTCCCTGACTCAACGGCGGAGCCTGGGAACCAGCCCGACTTATCGTCGCCTCTAAACCTGTCTCGGGCAGGCAGTTAAAGAGACGGGCACGTAAGTAAGCTTACGCAGCCAGCGCCAGATTATCGTTGGCAGCTAAAAATGTTCTCGAAGATTCATGAGGATCGAGACCTCAGCACGCTACTCCACGTTCACCAAACACGTCGAAACCGTGACGCCCCCTATGAGTATATGGATGGACTGTCAAAAATCTGATCAGAGAAGTTTAGTTCCGAGTAAACCTATTAGTCTACCCGTACAATTAACGCAAGCCTATGAATCCGCGGGCTCATAAACCTGCAGATAGTCCTCTAGAAGTGCCTTAACCTCAGAGAGGCTTGTAGTCTGAAATAGCTTCGTACGGAGTTCACGCCCATCTGGAAGGCCTTTCGTGTACCAGCCAAGATGCTTCCGGAAATCAATGATTGCTCTTTGGGGGTCACCCCCAAAAGCAATCGCGTTTTCAGCGTGCTCTAAACAGATACTCAAGCGCTCCTTTACGTCGGGTTTTGGTGGACTCGGGCTTCCATCGAGTACTGCCCTAGTCTCTCTAAAAATCCATGGGTCTCCATGGGACCCACGGGCGATCATAATTCCTGCGCATCCTGTCTCGTGTCTCATGCGATAAGCGTCCTCAGCACAAGTGATATCACCATTTCCGAGAACAGGAATAGCTAATGCCTCAACTACAGCCCCAATCTCACTCCATCTCGCTTTCCCCTTGTACATCTCTGCTCGGGTTCGAGGGTGAATACAGAGCACTCGCGCTCCAGCTTCTTGGCAAGTAAGGGCTATCCCCACTGGGTCGCGAGATCCCTCATTAAAGCCGCTCCTGATCTTCACTGTAGTCGGAAGGCGAGTTGCTTCATCCACTGCTCGAATGATGGACGTCACTAGAGTTAAGTCACGCAAGCAGCCTGATCCTCCATTACGCTTTACTACCTTCTTCACCGGACATCCAAAATTGATGTCTATGAAATCTGGTCCGTACGTCTCTGAAACAAACGCAGCAGCATCTGCCATCATGCCTGGATCAGCTCCGAAAATCTGGATACCGATCGGGTGCTCTTCGGAATCGAAACGGAGGTATTCGCGCGAACGAGGGGATCCCATAACTATACCAGTCGCGCTCACAAATTCACTTACTACAACATCTGCTCCGTAGGAACGGCAGAGTCTTCGGAAGGGCGATTCACTCACGCCTGCCTGTGGTGCCAGGTAAAGAGGAGTGGGCTCTTCGGAAAAGAGTTCTAGGAAATCACTAGGCATGACATTCCTTAGCCCTTTGGAAGTGGTACTTCTCTTCCACCATCGTGCCTTACAGTAATGCCCAGCCCATCAAGGCAGTTAAGCATAGGGATTAGTTGTTTGCGACTAAGGGGTAGAGCTTCACGGAATGCTGAGGGGCCGAGCTTTACTTGGCCACCGAGAAGATCGCATACACGCTCGATCGCAGCCTCAAACTCGCTCTTTAACACGTAATATCCATCTGCGATAACAACAAATTCTTCCTTTTCTTCGAGGAATTTCAGCAATCCCCAGATATCTGGATCATGAGCTAGATGTGGAGGTAATTCGCCTACTAGAGGGGCCGCCAAGCCCATCCTAGTATAGATATCACGGAGTTCTGCAATCAATTGCTCTTGTCGTGGTGATGGACGTGACTGGTATCCCTGATCCTTAACCCCACTTCCTTGCTTCTCAAGCACCCCGTCTTTGGTAAGCTTATCGATAACCGCATCTGCGATTTCTGGAGCTGCCCAGGTGGGCAGGCTGGACCTGAGAACAGGTAGCGGGATCGCACTTTTGAGTGGTTTTTCAATATGTCCCTGATGAACTGCGCGTAGGATTAATCGTTCAGCTTCAAGTGCAATCTCTCTTGAGAAGAGCTGGCCTGATGTCAGTAATCCACCATCGTTCTGGACCCGAGCAACAGCTTCCTGAGCGATTCCAGGTGGTAATCCAGAAGTAATTGGAAGAGTCTTGCTGTTTATACCGCACCAGGCCGCAATTGAGAGTAAAGCTTTGACGGCGGCGATTGGTTTGCTTTCAAGGACATTTTCAAGGGCGGACTGGACAGAGTCGTCGAGAATCTTTCGCTTAATCGGCTGTGGTTCAGCGATTACTCCGCCTCCGATTGTAATCATCGGTGAGTAGGTTCGGAGGATGATTCTATCACGAGCACGAGCGACTACCGGTTCTTCAAGACGGAGTTGTACCCAACCTTGGCTACCTGAAGAAATCTTCTGTTTCGTCAGCAATGCGCAACGAGCTATAACTTCTGAGGTACCGATATGGACACGGATCCTCTGATTGTGCTTAAGGCTACAGTTTATTCCTTGGATGAGTTGAACATGGACGGTTAACATCCACGAACTGTTCCAGTTTGGATCGGAGACTAGAGTATTTCCTCGGGTCACAGTTTGCCTATTTGAACTTGCTCCACTTAATGCAACTGCTATTCGATTCCCCGGAGTGGCTATTTCAACATCACCTCCATGAACCTGGAGTTTCCGTATCCGGGACTCGAACTCATTTGGGAGAAGTCGAACCTGCATTCCTCTTCTCAGGGTCCCAGTCCATAGTGTTCCAGTGACTACAGTTCCAGTGCCCTGAATTGTAAACACTCGATCTAAGGGAAGCCGAGCGAGATCGTCATCGTTCCGTTGTCCGAGGCGCTTGACTGTGTCGCAAAGCTCCGCCTTGAGCCCGTCTAAGCCCTCTCCATTGATCACGGATGTAAAGACCATGCGGGCACCAGCATAGGGGGTGTCTGCTAATAGCTCTTCCACATCACTGCGAACAAGTTCACGCCATTCTTCATCCACCAGATCAGACTTTGTGAACGTGACAATCAATTCCGGAACACCAAGAAGTTCTAGGATAATGAGGTGTTCCCTAGTTTGAGGCATGACCCCTTCATCTGCCGCGATAATCAAGAGGACGAGATCCATTCCGGTAGCTCCAGCTACCATGGAGCGAATGAAT
>CAJWPN010000081.1:0-7220 GCA_913045345.1 uncultured Gemmatimonadales bacterium | reverse complement strand
TTTGACGAACTGCCTTCACGAAGCTCAAGCACCCGAGCATTGAAGGCCCTGCAATTGTTCACCTTCGCGTTACCTACTCCTGCACCAGCTAAGAACGGAGCTGCAAAACCGAGCCCGCCTAGTCCCATATTTCTATAGTCTGAAGAGTTGCCATTAGAGCTATCAAAACCATCCGCTAGAAGAACGAATGCATAAAACCCGATAAACCCACCCATAAACCCATCGAGAAGGAGTATGCCCTTACTAGTAGTGCAGGGCTGGGTAATCCTCATCGTCTCAAGTTGATCTGGATCTTGGATCTCCTGCCAACCAGAAGGCGGGCCGTTGACGAACAATAGTCCGCATCCCGATAGGAGTGGGATGAGGGCGAGTAGCAGGGTCTTCTTCATTCGGATAATCCTCCAGTAAGGCTATCAGAAAATGCCCCTGACCTCAGAAAATCCGCAACTTAAACGGGGGCACTACACCGGACGCGCAAAACAGTGCTGGATAGCTGGGTGCCACGGAGCGAGGGCTAGGGTCCACCGTCAATACTACTCAGGACGTCGGGTATTCAGTGGTCCTAGAGGATACCCACAGTGATACCAGTAGCCCGGAGAATATGGCTTGGTTGTTGGCTTTCTATAAGGAGAAAGGTGAGTAAGTAAGCCAAATTAAAGAATACGGATGTGACCTATAAGCATGAGGAGACATGGCACGACGACAACGGCCATAGTCATGTGCGCGCCTCTACCGTGAGACCTTCTCTAGCGCTTCCGATTTTAGACGGGCTTGTCCCACTGGGAACTTGGCAACAGATCGTACTCATCGACTTCGACACTCGTCCCCGTAACCGCACGGTTCATCTGAGTGTGATACGAATCGGAAAACCTTGATGAGGGTGGAACCGGTGTGTGACTCAAGTTGAAGATATGAATTCATCAACGGCTTCCACCCACAGTCGAGGCCGTTCCAAATGCACGGTGTGACCCGCACCAGAAACGATGTGCAACTCAGCCTGTGGGAGCATAGCAACCATTTCCTTTCCGATCTCTACAAACTTGGCATCAAGCTCTCCTGCGATGATAAGTGTCCGGGTTTGGATGTTGGGTAAGACATCCCAAAGGGACGGCAACACCCCAGTCCCTAAACCTCTAAGTGCAGAGGCCAACCCAGCCTTGGTATTGCGTAGTCGCTGAGCATGGCGTTCGGTACGCACAGGACCAGGAAGCTGAAGTTGGCTCTCAAAAAGTGGGAGGCGTTCCCAGTGTCTAAGGAAATCCTCGACACCGTGCAATTCTATTTTGCGCGCTAGTTCCTCATCATTCACTTGCCGCTCCAACCTCTCACCTTCTGTAGCAAGCCCTGGAGAAGCCGATTCTAGGATTAGACGGCGCACCTTTGTCGGGTAAGTAGCCGCAAAGTGGAGAGCAACCCGTCCCCCCATGGAATAACCGATTAAGTCTGTGGGCCAAACTCCAGCGTGCTCAACCTGAGTGAGCGTTGCTTCAAGAGAGAAATGCCTAGGATCTAGATCAGTGGAATGACTCCCGTGACCTGGCAGGTCACACAGGACAGGTGAGCAACCTACAGACGTAAGTCCATCTAAGATCAACTGTCCCCATGAATCAGATGACCCAGTGAAGCCATGTAGCAGAACTGGATGGTGGTGAATCAGTTCAGGCCCTCCCTACTTGCAGACCTCTCGGCCCAAGAGAAGCTTGCTGGAATGAAGATCTTAGTTGTTGGTTCCTCCGGCATTATCGGCTCGGCCGTGGCGAACGCTCTTTCTGAGCGCGGCCAAGACATCGTTGAGGTAACACACTCGGGCGAAGGGCTCACGGTAGACCTGTCAGACATAGCCTCACTCAAGGCATTGTACCAAAAAGTCGGAAAGCTGGATGCGGTTTTGTGCACCGCAGGTGTGGCACAGTTCGGCCCCCTAGAAGAGCTTTCTGATGACGATTTTGCGCAGAGCATTGAGAACAAGTTAATGGGTCAGGTGAACCTAGTACGATGTGGGATCGGACAGGTAACCGATGGAGGATCGTTCACGCTCACAAGCGGTGGACTGTCTCAGAAACCCGCCTTGGCAACAACGGCAGTGAGTATGGTCGGCGCTGCAGTCGAAGCCTTTGTGAAGGGAGCTGCGATCGATTTGGAGGGCCGTTACCGGGTTAATGTGGTGAGCCCGGGCTGGGTTGCGGAAAGTCGCGTACAGATTGGGCTTGATCCGATGCCGGGCATCTGGGCCCGGGATTTGGCCGAGTATTACATCGACCTTGTAGAGGGCCTGCAAACAGGCCAAGTAGTTCAGGCGGAGGCAGCTAAGCCTGATCGTATTTCCTAGATACGCTGATGGTCCGCTCGCCAATTGTTGATGGCTTGCTTGAGCGTCTTACGGTCCGAGATTCCTTCTGATAGTGCTTTACTCACCAGACCAGGAAGTTCCTCGTCAGAGGCAAAACGCAGTGCAATTATTTGCTCTGTTGTCACCTCAGGAATCCTCTCCCTGAGTTCCTCAGGGAGAAGCCTCTCCATACGTAACTGCTCCTCGAGCCGAATAACTCTATCCTGAACACCTAATGCAAACCAACGGGCGAAAAAACCTGCAAAAACAACGCCTACTGAGAAAATGAAAGCCGCTAGACCAGCAAAGGAAAAATCGATCACAACCCCATATCCAAAGTAGAGACAAGGAAGTACGAGCATAGGCGTCATCAAATAATGGTATGCAGGGACCATCTTAGCGTGGTTCTTAAAGTTCTGGCCTGATTGACTCATGGATTCCTCTATCATTGGGCTATTGTGGCAAGTACCGGGCACTCTATGTGGCGTGACCAACTTAACGAAGACGTGTATGCTGTGCAGTCCAGAACATGATTAGAGTCTATGAAAAGCTACCAGTTCCGTGAGTACGGAAAACATCTTGAGTTCATTGAACATCCCGAACCTTCTCCGGAAGGGACGGAGGTCCTAGTCCGTGTTCTAGCATGTGGTGCGTGTCACAGTGATGTACACCTTTGGGAAGGTGAGTACGACCTTGGAAATGAGCGGAAACTGGATGCTAGAAGTGGACGGGACTTACCCTTCACCTTAGGTCATGAGATTTCTGCTGAAGTAGTCCGAGTTGGGCCTGAAGTCCAGGATACTCTGATCGGGGAGCAGTTTGTGGTGTTTCCGTGGATTGGGTGTGGAGCCTGCAATATCTGTGATCGTGAAGCCGAACACCTTTGTCTTAGGCCGCGAGCTCTGGGGACCTTTGTAGACGGGGGTTATAGCGATCACGTCCTCGTGCCCCACCCGAAATACCTATTCGATTTCGGCAATCTCAATCCGAAACTTGCATGCACGTACGCATGCTCAGGCCTCACTGCTTTTAGCGCAGTGAAGAAAGCCATCGGACATCATGGATCTCACATCGTGATCATCGGAGCTGGAGGTGTTGGTCTTTCAGCTTTAATGATCTTGAAGGCAACAACAGATTATGAAGTCATCGTAGTAGACATCCGGGAAGAAGCTCGGGACGCTGCAGAACAAGCAGGAGCAAACCACACACTCGACGCAAACGACAAGAATGCTCATAGGCTCATCAAGAAAATCAGTGGTGGCGGAGCTTCTGCAGTTGTTGACTGTGTAGGATCCGAGGCATCTGCAAATCTCGGCATGAGAAGCCTCGCAAAGAGTGGGGCCCTCATCATTGTGGGTCTCTTCGGTGGAGCCCTCCAAGTATCACTCCCGCTCCTACCACTTAAAGACGTAACGATACGCGGATCTGATTTAGGTAGCCTCAGTGAAATGGGTGAGTTGATGGAACTGGCTAAAGCAGGACGTATAGACCCCATCCCCATCGAAACTCGGTCGCTCGACCAGGCACAACAAACTCTTTACGATCTCGCTGAAGGAAACTTAGTCGGTCGCGTTGTACTAGAGCCCTGACCACCTGGGGATCTTATCAATGATTCGAAAAGCTGATTCCCGAGAGCAAAAGAGTATTAATCTCCTTGATACCCTGGGGTTATTTGCGGAGATTGGGATAGAAGCTGGACGAAGCTGACCCACAGGACCTTACCCTCCTATAGAAGGCAGCCTGCTAAGAAAATTATGACCAAGCCAAAAGACGGAGTCTCCGAGGTTGAAGCTGGCGTAAGATCTGAGCTGGAAACAAATAGGATTTCAGTCGACCCAGATAGCCTACCAACTATCCCGGCTGCGATGGAGTACGACTACACGAACTTCTATTTCGGTGCCGGGACTGATGCATTCGCTTTGCTAGAACCATTCGATGACTGGTGGGGACAAGTTCATCCTGCAGGTTATTACCTCTACGAGTTGCCACTCCGCTCAGCTCCATCAACTCGAGTCGACGTTGAGGACACAAAAACAGGTGAGATACGACGTGGACTCGTCAATTTTGCCTCGTACAACTATCTGGGACTCTCATATAGGCCAGAGGTTAAGGAAGCAATCAAGGAAGCTGCCGAAGTCTACGGGGGCGGGTCTTCAGGATCACCGATTTTAAGTGGTACGACACACCTGCATGAGCAGTTCTCCGCAGAAGTGGCTGCGTTTAAGGGGAAAGAAGCTGCGCTTATCTTCCCTACGGGCTACAGTGCCAATGTCGGGACGATCGCAGGACTGATGCGTTCTGGTGATTTGATCGTAGCCGATCAATATGCCCATGCCAGCATCGTCGACGGTATGATTCTATCGAAAGCCAAGTCCCGGTTCTTTAGACACAATCAGGCAGACGACCTCGATCGCAAATTGAAAGGCTTCGACGGAAAGAAGCTGGTCATCGTGGAAGGTGTGTACTCCATGGACGGTGACGTTACAGCCCTAGCTGATATAGTCGAAGTGTGCCGTGCCCGCGGGGCCCGGATCATGATCGACGAAGCACACTCAGCGTTCGTATACGGTGCTACAGGAAAAGGTGTAGTCGAAGACATAGGGTTAGATGACGAGGTGGACATCCACCTTGGCACTTTCTCCAAAAGTCTTGGCGGACAGGGCGGCTACACAGCGGGCTCTCTCAAACTCATTAATTATCTCCGCGGTTTCTCAAGATCACGTTTCTTCTCTTGCGCTCTATCGCCAGTCGTGGTGGCTGGCCTAAGAAAGGCTCTAGAGATCGCAAGCAATGAACCAGAGCTCCGAACGAAACTCTGGGAAAACGTTAGTTATATGCAGAAACTGCTGGGTGATGCCGAAGTCCCAATGGGTGACTCTACCTCACAAGTAATTCCCATTATGGTCCGCGACGATGCGCGCGTACTGGCAATGGGCGAGGAGTTGTTCCAGGAAGGGGTGTACATCAACCCGGTCATCTATCCCGCAGTTGGTAAGCATAAATCACGGTTCCGAATGTCCATTTCTGCAGCCCATACGACAGAGGAACTTGAAGAGGGTGCAGCCGCGATCGTGCGCGTCATGCAGAGGTTCGGCATATGTCCTTAGGGAGCTATCACTTCCATACGGGGGTCAGCGCCTTCTTTGAGATGGCGACGGCAGATGCCCGGGCACTCTTGCCCCAACACCTTGAGCCTATCGAGGTGCGCCATCAACGGAGCGTGCTCTCTGTCACGGCCTTCCTCTTCGATGATAGTGTCGTGGGCCCCTACAGTGAGGTCATGTTCTCGGTAATCGTTCCACCGACTGTGGCTCAATTGGGTCCGCACGCAAAGGCAGGATTCTTTCCCTTCCTTGCTGCCACAAGTTCAGAAGAGGCGCGACGCATCAAGGCTGAGCGCTTTCATTTCCCCTATCATGAAGAAGACATCAAGGCGCAGTTCATCGAGAGAGAAGGCCGCATGCGTGTGCGGGTCTTCGGAGGAGAAGAGCCGGTCGTTGACATGAGTGTGACCCGAGGCAACTGGGAAACCACCACACTTTTACTTCAGGGTTACATGATGAACGGATCTGAGCGCCTTCGAACAACACTTCAAATCAATGGTGAATACACAGTTCATGAAAATGAACAGGGTGAGATGACACTCTTTCCGCACCCCATGATTGCTAAGCACTTTCCGGGGGAAGTCTCCGCCTATCCTTTCCGCGAAACTTGGCTGAAGAATGGAACTGAAGTCTTCTATAAACTGGAGACTTTTTAGTCTTTAAACGTTACGCAAAGAAAGAAGGCAGTATGGGACTACCAGGTAAGGTTCTATTGAGCCCCATTCTACTCGTCATGGTTCTCGCCTTTTCCGGGCCCGAGTTAGTCGCACAGGAAAACGAGAGGTTAGTCGGTAGTTGGCGTGGAGGACTCGAGGTCGGAGGCGGAGCTTCTCTAACCATAGTTTTTAATATCAGCCGAAACGCTGGTGGCACATTCACCGGTACAATGGACAGCCCAGACCAGGGTGCAGTTGGTATCCCTCTAACCAGTGTAAACATCGAAGGAAGTAGTGTGACTGTTAGTATCCAAGCCGTCCAAGGCACATATACAGGGACTCTGTCAGACGAAGGAGACCGGCTTTCTGGGACTTGGAGTCAAGGCCCAGCCTCACTACCGCTCTCACTCGTAAAGGGTGATGCCCTCCCACCACCAGAGCGGCCTCAAGAGCCCAAGCCTCCTCATCCTTATAGCTCCGAGGAAGTGACGTTCAGGAATACTGAAGCAGGGATTGATTTGGCTGGAACCCTTACTATTCCAGATGGCCTTGGGCCATTTCCTGGGGTTGTCCTGGTCAGCGGATCAGGACCCCAAGACCGCGATGAATCACTGATGGGGCACAAACCATTCTGGGTTCTTGCGGACCACTTGAGCCGCAAAGGAATCGCAGTTCTCCGCTTCGATGACCGCGGGGTGGGCTCGTCCGATGGAGAATTCGGGACCGCCACCCCAGAGGACTTCACCACGGATGCTCTAGCGGGAGTCGAATACCTTGCGGACCAGGGCCGTATCGCAGAAAGTCAAGTCGGTATTGTCGGTCACTCAGAGGGCGGCCTCATCGCCCCTCTCGCCGCAACTCGGTCTGAAAGAGTCGCGTACATAGTCATGCTAGCCGGACCCGGGGTACCCGGTATCGATATTCTTGTTGCTCAAGGACAACTCATTAACCGAGCTAGTGGGGCACCTGAAGCAGTCATAGAAATGAACGCTCGTGTTCAAAGCACACTCGCAGACATTGTGAAGGAAGAGCCTGACCCAGAAAAAGCCGGCCCAATAATGCGCTCTGCAATGCGAGAGGAGATTGCGCTTCTCCCACAAGCTATTACGGAATTAATTCCAGAGTCCCAAA
>CAJWPN010000080.1:0-7246 GCA_913045345.1 uncultured Gemmatimonadales bacterium | reverse complement strand
CAAGGATCATGATGGAGCCGGTGATGATCCCCATCCAAGAGTGAAAGCTGTAGAGTGAGTCTCGCTTAATTTGTTGTCTGAAGTTCCAATACGAACTCAATATTTACCTCTAGATATGTAGCGAGAAAGCGTCAGCTCTCAATCACGTGTGATCTTACTGAGTCTAGGGCTTTCCAGATCCCACTCCGATGAACGGCTGATGTCATAGGCAGTTTTAATAGCCCAGTTGGCTATATGCTTATGAGGGAGAAGCCCAAGTCCCGCTGAATACTTTAAGCCATCTAGGACCTCTGCATATGGCCCAAAGCCTGACAAGCGCATTGGTAGCACTAGGACTCTGCGTCCAGCTTCATTTTGTCTCGACACGTAGCTCCGGATATCTTGCTCGGCCAATATCCGCTTGGGCTCCCAATCTTCTCTTAGGGTGGCTACATGTACGTCTGCATAGCCATCCTTAGCCACGTGTCTGGCCACTCTTTCCATTGATTTGAGGAGCTTATTATTCTCTTCCTCCTCGCCCATCCCATGGGCAATAATTAGTACGCTTTCCTCCGAAGGGATCGAACTTAGAGAATTAGCTCGCTCGAGCATGATCGAGTCAGCGTATTCGGAATTGATGAGCCCTTCGGAGTGTGTTGAAATTACTTGGCTATGCTGAATTTGTTCTCGTGCATTAGGGTTCTCTGACCCAGGTCCCATCAGGACAAAGAACTCGGGGGGAATATCAGATAGGCCAAGGAGAAATCTCGTTTGCTCTAAGAAAGAGCTGCCCGAAAGGAACAGTCTGACTACGGCGACATGTGTAACACCTTGAGCGTTAAGTGATTCTAAGCTGTTGCTAAGCGAGAGGGGATTTGCCATCCCGAATGCCAGGGCAGTAGGCATTTCTTGAGAGAGCGACTCGATAGCTTCTTCAACTGAATAGTTCCAGTCTTCTGATCCTCCGTGGGCCATTACAAGAGCGCCCAATTTTCCGACTCGATCTTGTTCTTTCGGTGCTATAGAGCTAGGCGACTGCAGGCTCGAACATCCTGCGGAAAGGAGGGCGATAATTAATAAGAGTGTAGGCATAAGGTTGGCAGAGCGAAGTATAAGAACTACTTGAGAATCATTCTCAACACTATCGATAGTAGTCGATTAGTTATCTGTCGGCAACAACATTTAACCTACAGGTTGCGGATCTAAGTGCTGGAGACGCAAAATGAAGGTGAAGCACTGCTCGCATCTGCCGGAGGCGAAGAAGATGAAGAGAATCCTGCTCTTTGTATGTTTTATCATAATGTTGGGGTTCGTCTCTACGGTAGATGCACAAGTAGAAACATCGAGTACTCAGATATGGGAAGTTCCTAGGACGCCTGACGGTCATCCAAACCTTCAAGGGAACTGGACGAACGTGACGCTCACTCCGTTTCAGCGCCGCGAGGGCAGGGGCCCTGTTTTCACATGGGAAGAAGTAGCAGAGATAGAGAATGTGACCGATGAATGCCCTGCTAATCCTGGAACTGTTGCCTGTGGAAGACGTGAATTGCAGGGCCAGAGTAATGAAGCTCGGCTCACCGGCCAGGAATACAATGAAGTCTATTGGGATAGGGGTTCTCGGATAGCAATTGTCAACGGGGAACCTCGCACATCTTTGGTGACCCGTCCTTCAAACGGTCGTCGTCCACCGCTCACACCTGAAGCTCGGGAGCGGATTCAGGAGGCTAGGGAGTTCAGGAGCCAATTTGGTCAGTACGACCACCCGGAGCTCAGACCTCTTGGAGAAAGATGTGTAGTGTCTTTCGGGTCAAGCGCTGGGCCTCCAATGACTCCGAATACGGCCTACAATAACAATTATACGATCGTGCAAAATGCTGATCACGTGATGATCGTAGCTGAGATGGTTCATGACGTGAGAATTATCCGGTTAGGTGACCCCCGACCGTTACCTAAAGGAAACCGCCCTTGGTTCGGTGATTCCTGGGGTCGATGGGAAGGAAATACACTCGTGGTGGAGACAACAAACCTTCATCCCTCGCAGGCGTTTCGAGGGATCCCACATTCAGAAGACATGAAGGTCATCGAGAAATTCACAAGAGTTGATGAGGAGACAATCCTCTATGATTTCACGATTGATGATCCCAGGACATACACCGAATCTTGGGGTGGTGAGATACCGTTTAAGAAGTTTGATGACTTGCTATATGAGTATTCTTGCCATGAAGGAAACTATGCACTTTCAGCCGTACTAAGTGGTGCGCGCTATGAGGAAAGAAACGGACGTTGAATCCTTGCCGTATGACTGCTGACTCAAGCTGTCTTTGAACTGATCGAATTTGGTCCTCAGAAAATGACCGCTGGGCAGGCACTGATTATCGGGTGCTTTTTCGAATGATTTCTGTCAGTAGCCGGGTCCTAATGACATCCGCAGATTAAAGAGTAGCTATCACTTCACCTAGTAGTGGATGCATGGATCTGACAAACTCAGAGAGGTTTTTTGTCATCAAGCCGAGTTGTTTTTGTTCTAGCTTGATATCGGTGATCATGATGTCCCTGAGCGTTGTCCAGTGCTCTACATTTCTCTCTATTGCTTCAGCACATGCCAGTGTTTCCTCAGGATTATTGACCTCAATATTTTCTGTCTTGGTAAACATACTCTGAACGGAATCACGTGCTGATCGATGGTAGGTGATCTCGAATGGATAGACCGTCTTTGGGTTTTCGGACAACTTCCGAGCAGACCTGGCGACTTTTTTTAGCTCGGTAATCTCCGCCTTTTTCGTCGCCAGATCGTTAGCAAGACTTCGTTTAATAGACCGGGCACCATTAGACATCATTTTCCTCGTACTCTTACTGATGTCAGCGATCGGATCCTTGCTATTCGCTGAGGTTACTGCCCATCCTAGTACTTCCCCGAGCGACATTAGGGCCCTTCGAAGCTGCTCCTGTTGTCGAACGTTGAGCCAGTCGTCCTGCTTCACCTGGATGAAGGCGAGGTGCGCGACTTCACGACTGATTGAGCTTGTCTGAGCAGAGATTGTGGCTGTTTTCCCCATATTCCCTTGCAGGTAGTTTTGTTTTAAGGAAGCCGTTGATTCTCGGGTGCGATTCGGTTTTGCGAAAGGTATATAGCAAAATTGGCCTCAGAGTTCCCTCGAACGGCTAATTTTATTCGGTTACCCTTTGACGTGCAGAGTAATAAGGTTTTTAGGCATAGTTCCTATAGATCATCCAAAATGAAAGAGGCTCAAGAGGCTGGATCAGAGCAGCCAAAACTTGAAGCGATGGAATCAATGAAATGAATCGAGTCAGGGGATGAAGTACTGTGGTTGGGTCTTGTTCGTATGCCTGATCGTTCTGGGTGAACCCGTGTTTGGTCAAGATAGGATAGCGGTTGCTGTACCCATCCTATCCCCTCCCGTCATAGATGGCGTTCTAGATGAGCCTTTTTGGACTCGTGTGGATCCTGTCACAGGATTCTTACAGCGTGATCCTGTGGATGGAGCCCCGGCTAGCGAGAAGACAGAGGTACGAATCGCCTACACACCCACTGCTCTGTACTTCGGGATGACGATGTATGATTCAGAACCCGGTCTCATCCGGGGTAATATCCTCCAGCGAGGTGGCTGGATCGATAAAGACGACAACATTCGCATCGCACTCGATACGTACGACGATGACACGAATGCTTACATGTTCGAGGTCGGTGTGCTCGGTACTCAGGATGACGCTTTGATTTCTGATGAATCGAGTACCGACTGGAATTGGGATGGTATTTACACGACCGAGACGCGCATTACACATGAAGGATGGGTTCTAGAGATTGAGATCCCATTCACGACGATTCGCTTCGACGACACAGAAGCTCCGGAGATGGGAATCGCTATTGCCCGAACGATTCGTAGAAAAAATGAGTTTGTATTTTGGCCTCATATAGGACAGGAGTACCGATCGGGTATTGTCCACGTCTCCCGCTATGCACCCATGGTAGGCCTTCGTGATCTGCAGAAAGCCCGGCATGTAGAGGTAAAGCCGCACGCGATATCTGGGGCTACTCATACTAGCAAGAAGGGAAGTGATACTAAGATCAATGCGGGGATCGATATAAAGGCATCGTTCACGTCGAATTCCACTCTTGATCTGACATACAATACGGATTTCGCTCAGGTCGAAGCTGACAACGTTCAAGTAAACCTCACGCGGTTTAGCCTTTTTTTCCCTGAAAAGCGTGAATTTTTTCTAGAGCGAGCGGGACTCTTTCAGTTCGGAGCACCACGTGAGACGGAAGTGTTTTTTTCTCGCAGAGTAGGTTTGGATAGTGACATTGTGGGTGGTGGTCGGTTCACTGGCCAAGCAGGCCCGATATCTATCGGTGCAATGAGTTTAAGAACTTCAGATATCAGCGACCCCGGTTCGGTCGGTAACCGACTCGACAGTAGTTCAGGTGCTTGGAACTCAGTAACACGAGTGCGTGGCAATGTCCTGCCGAGGACGACGGTTGGGGGGATTCTGACTAGCAAAGAGAAGGTTGCTGGCCATAACCGAGTTGCTGGGGCTGATCTCCAGAGCCGATTCTGGAGCAGTAGCTCGCTACTTCTGTGGGCTGCTAAGGTTTGGGATTCAGATTACGCAGGCTCTGATGGGAGCAACTTCGCAGGACAAGCTGAACTTGTACTCGAAAACGACCGGTACATCTTTGAGATTACCCGGACAGTCATCGGTGAGGCTTTTGATCCTGCGCTCGGCTTTGTTCCGCGTCCTGATCAAAAAAGATGGGGTGGCCAGGCCGGAATTCGACCTCGCTTCGAAAATAGTTCGTGGGCTCGGCAGTTCTTTATGACCTTTGGTGCAAACCACATTCAGGGCATCGACGGAAAGAAGCAGTCTCATAGTAGAAGGTTAACCAACCGCCTGAACTTTCAATCAGGAGATAACGCTAACCTAGATGTTCGAGAGAGCTTCGAGCGCCTTGATGAACCTGCACGGATCAACGGTCGTATGGTGCCAGCTGGGGATTACAGGTTCCGGCGTATATCTGCAGGATTCACTCCAGATCGTGCGCGTAGTGTGGGCTTGAAATTCAATACGGCACTCGGTGATTTTTGGTCAGGTACGAGGACAGAATTGGGTGGAGGGGTCGTTTGGATCGCTAATAAACATCTCACGATTGATGGGAGCGTGAGTTGGAATGACATATCACTTCCAGTACCTGATGGAGACTTCACAACTACACTGGTCAGTACCCGCCTTGAAGCTGCGCTGAACCGAAAGCTATTTGCGTATGCCCTCGTTCAATGGGACGACGTATCAAAGACACTCCAATCGAATATCCGAGTTGATTGGATTCACACACCAGGAAGTGACCTCTTTGTGGTGCTCGATACAGGTTACCTCACCGGGCCGCTAGATCTTCCGAGGGATCCCAGGTGGCTTCGCCGAACAGGAATCATAAAATTGACCTATCTCAAGGCGTTTTAACTACTGGAGATGAAGGACTAGAGCATGAAAGTTCAAATGCGTGCGGTTGTTCTGCTTGTGGCTTTAACGCTCTGGGGATGTGCACCTGAGGAGGATGTTGTCGGTCAAAACGGGGACCTGGCTTCCCGAATTGAGGAAAGCCTCAATGCCCTGAACGCCAAGACGTCTTTTTACGCCAAACATCTGCCTTCCGGGCGTGAGATCGCTATTCGTGCTGATGAGCCGATGAATGCGCTTAGCGTAATCAAGATCCCCGTGATGGTGCTGGCCTACCGAGATGCTGATGCAGGGGCACTAAATCTTGATGAACGTTATCAGATTCAACCGGAAGACATGCGACGTGGAAGCGGGCTCCTACAGAGTTTCACGCCAGGTATCGAGCCCACCTATAGGGACATCATCACCCAGATGATTATCACAAGTGACAATACGGCGACGGATATAGTGATAAAGCGCCTGGGGCTGGAGCGTGTGAATACGATGCTTGCAGATCTGGGATTTGACCAAACCCGACTGCGTGCTACGACGGGTGAGTTGTTCAGGGCTGTGTTGGAGTTGGCTGACCTAGATAATGCCTCTCTGTCAGACCGTGAGGTTTTTGAGTCAGGCTTTCCTTCTGATCCAGAAGCGGCGGTCCGTAGCTTCAGTTTCGAGGGTGATTCCGCTCAATGGCTAGGCAGGATTACGGCCCGGGAGATCTCTCAGATGCTTGAGGCAATCGAAGAGGGTGAGTTTGCATCACCCGAATCGAGTGACGAGATGATCAGTATCCTCCGAAGACAATTCTATAGTTCTAGGTTGCCTCAACAGCTGAGGGGCAGGGCCTCTATTGCCCATAAGACTGGGGATTGGCCACCTCACGCTGGTAACGATGTTGGAATTCTCTACTATGAGGGTGGGCCCACTGTAGTTGCTGTGTTTACCAACCAGAATCAAGGGGATTTCTTAGAACTTGAAGCTGCACTCGGGAGGATCGCAGTGGATTTGGTTGATAGCTGGCGTTGAGTGATCCGACAAAGAAATGTGGATTCTTGATGTTAGTATTACAGCATAACATGATATATAGACATCTAAGTATTTATGGAGCAATGAGTTAATGAAACTTATATTTCGGACTCTCAGTACACTTCTGATCCTTCTTATAGGCGTTGTATTGGGAGTTTTTGTAGTAGCGAGGTTTCATGATGGGCCTCTTGAGGGTGTTTTTGAGATTGTAGCGGCTGGTCCGTTTGATTCAGGTGAAATGCAGACGGGTGCGGGGGAGCCGGATTGGGCGTTCTTAAAGGACTATTCCACCGTTGAATTTCAGTTATTGGACCCCGTTCGCTCACGCACGACATGGATCATGGAACACGAGGGCCGAATCTTTATTCCTTCTGGCTATATGAATTCATTCTTAGGTAAAGTTTGGAAGCATTGGCCTAAGGAAGCCGAAGAAGATGGTCGCGCGATATTACGAGTTGATGGAAAACTCTATGAACGCCAGATGGTGAGGATTCGAGATGAAGCTGTGGCAACACCAGTGCTGAGTGAACTTAGTAGGAAGTATGTAGGTGGAGGCCCCATCCCATTCCAACAGGTAGAATCCGGAGATATCTGGATCTTTGAGCTACAGCCGAGAGGGTCCAACTGACTAGATAATTCATGCGGTTAACCATCTCTCAGTTGCGAACTTGAGGCGTATGTGGGCAAAATGCCGCCATGACTGACCAGACATCGGATACGGTAGCGCGACTTAACGCGGCATTAGAGGGTCGATACAGGATTGATCGTGAGCTAGGCGAGGGTG
>CAJWPN010000079.1:0-7462 GCA_913045345.1 uncultured Gemmatimonadales bacterium | reverse complement strand
AGGCTATGCCAGCAGATTTACAGTCTGCCCCGTTTGACCGCTTCGGTACCCCACCAAACTGACACCCGAATCGCCAAGTTAGAGCACCCACTAGAGCTGTCTGAACCTCCTCCCAAATGCGGAAAAGAGCCGACCCTAGATAGTCTGGGGTCGGCCTTTTCTAATCGAGCCTTCAAAGATAATTACGGGCTTTGATAGCGTAAAGGGCCAGAAAACCTTGCCAATAGATTCAAAAGTGAACTCCAGAAACACCCCATTCCTCAATGTGCCTAGAGCAAAGCCAGGATCAGAAAGACTCCTAGTTAGTAGCGAATTTTCTAGACCTAAGTATTCGAGATGATAGTTTCTCAGAGTACCTAGGTTTTGAGATGATCGCTACCGTCTTAGAAGGACGAAAATCACCCCTCCACCATGATCGGTACCATAACGTGTCGTCGCGTCAGCGGGACTCATGCGTTCGGCTCCTGAGACTTGATCCACACGCAATGCTTCGAGCTCCTCAAGCCCACCCCGCATGACGCCATCCACATAGACTCGCGGACTCTGTCCACCGCGACCGCGGAGCCAGGCTGGGCGTAGCCGCTGAACCGCTTGGTACAGGGTTAAAACCTGCATGTCAGGCGTAAAATCTTCAGCCCTAAGTTCGTTGGCGCTCCCCCCAGATTGCCCAGCGCCACCAGCTCCCGCACAACCGGCGAGACCAAGCGCCAAGGCGAAAGAGGCAACCATGATTCCATGTAACTTGTGCGGACGCATCAATGTTCTCCTTGCTTAAGTAAGAACCATACCCAAAACCTTCATCCCGTCTTTCAATGATATTTCGCCATCTGGCTTGACCACCGAATACCTTCATCAGTGCCCTCCTACTACCCCTTGTGTCAATAGCTGAACTGAGATGGTGTGATCAACCTTTGCCCTCCAAGCGCCTCCCTTAAGGCTCAGGAAGTAGCTCAAGCACTCTCTGGTATAATGGACGAACCAACTATTGCTTAGATTTTGAGGCCTGGTCTTACCAAATTTTGGCCCATTCAAAAAACGCTCGGTAACTACACATCTTGTGGGCAACCGCCCACTCCTTCAGACTCTGCTTCTCACGCTTTAGGAGAGAACGCATGTACCGCTCCCTTCCCATTGGAATTCTACTATTCCTAATAACACTGGCTTCCCTGGAACCTCTGGGTTCCCAGACCATTGACTCACTTGCCTTCAAGGACCTCCAATTTCGGATGGCCGGCCCATTCCGAGGCGGAAGATCGTCGGCGGTCACGGGCTTCCCTGCTGATCTAGATCGCTGGCTTATGGGAACAACTGGAGGAGGTGTCTGGGAGACTACGGATAACGGAATATCTTGGCACAATATCTCGGATGGCTTTTTTGGCGGATCGATAGGAGCAGTCAGGGTAGCAGACTCGGATCCCAACGTCATATATGTCGGGCAAGGTTCCGCCGACATTCGAGGCAACACTTCAACGGGACGAGGCATGTGGAAGTCTATGGACGCGGGTCGGACTTGGACCTTCATAGGACTTCCTGAGGCTGGCCAGATTGGGCGGATCGAAGTGCACCCGGCTGACCATAATCTCGTTTATGTCGCGGCTCTCGGCCATCCGTTTGGGAAGAATCCTGAACGTGGGATCTTCAGGTCCGGGGATGGAGGCGAGACCTGGGAACATGTACTCGCACTGAACGATTCTACAGGTGCATCTGACCTGACTATGGATATGGTGAATCCTCGGATCCTCTACGCTGGAATGTGGCGTGGTGAGCGTAAGCCTTGGACCCTTATCTCTGGAGCGGAAGAAGGTGGAGTCTACAAGTCTAGTGATGGAGGCGAGACCTGGTGGAAGCTTGGTGGGGGTCTGCCTGAAGGAATTATCGGTAAGGTTGGCGTAAGCGTCTCTCCTGCAGACCCGAATCGGGTTTGGGCTATCCTGGAAGCGGAGCCTGATGGTGGCGTCTACCGTTCAGACGACAGCGGAGAGACTTGGATCAGAACGAATTCCGATAACAATCTTCGCCAACGGGCTTGGTATTACACGCACGTCCAAGCAGACCCGGTCGACCCAAATACGATCTACGCATTAAATACGAGCTTATATCGGTCAGTCGATGGCGGGGTGACTTTTGATGTCATCCCCGTACCACACGGCGACGTCCACGATTTATGGATCCATCCAGATAACGCAAATCGTATGATCGTCGCTGATGATGGAGGGGGGCAGGTTACCGTGAACGGTGGAAACAGTTGGTCCACATACTTCAATCAAGCCACCGCAGAGTTTTATGACGTGATCGTGGACAATGGCTTCCCTTATCGCTTATACGGAGCGCAACAAGACAATACGACGATATCGGTACCTGCTTGGACTGACGTGAATACTCTCTATCCTAAAGAACACTGGCAAAACGTCGGAGGATGTGAGTCAGGACCTGTGGCACTCCATCCCGACTACCCGGACGTTGTCTATGCGGGTTGCTACGGTGGAGTAATGGACCGGTACGACCTTGGGACTGCTCAGCGTCGTAATATTATGCTTTATCCCCAACTGCAGTTGGGGATGGCAACTAAGGACTTAAGGCACCGGTTCCAGTGGGTATCCCCGATGCTGGTTAGTCAGCACGATCGACAAACCATTTACCACGGATCCCAGTATGTGAACCGCTCCCGGGATGAAGGCGAAACCTGGGAGACGATTAGCCCGGACTTGTCCACCAATACACCCGAACACCAGGAGCAATCGGGAGGACCTATTAATGCAGACGTCACTGGGGTTGAGATCTATAATGTCGTGTTTTCGATCGGCGAGTCTCCGTTCACACCAGATGAGATCTGGGCTGGAAGTGATGATGGCCGAATTCACATTACACGTGACAGCGGAGTGACTTGGACTGACATCACTCCAGAAGGAATGCCAGCCTTAGGAACGGTCGACGAAATAGAACTATCCGCACATAATCCAGGGCAAGCGTACATTGCTGTACAACGCTACCGACTTAACGATTTCAGGCCATATGTCTTCCGGACTGATGACTATGGCATATCCTGGACGCTCGTCGTCGATGGTATACCCGAAGACTATCCGGTCCGCACGGTTCGGGAAGATCCAGAACATGAAGGATTACTCTTTGCTGGCACTGAATTTGGGGTCTTTATGACCTTAAATGGTGGCAGCACCTGGCAAAGCTTCCAGAAGAACCTGCCCATAACACCCGTGACCGGTATGAGGATCGCCCATGATGATCTAATCCTGTCAACCCAGGGAAGATCGTTCTGGATTCTAGACGACATTAGTCCAATCCGTGAAATCGGTGCCGCTGTTGAGAGTGACAACTACCACCTGTTCAAGCCCCGGACTGCAGTCCGCCTCACTAACCTGGGCGCAGCCTCAATGGCTGAATTGACACCAGACCCGCGCCCGACTGGCGCATTAATCCACTATTACCTCGCTCAAGAGCCAAATGAAGAGGTTCGTATTGAGGTGGTGGACGACCGCGGAGAGGTTGTACACATATTTTCATCTGACTCAATCACTGCGGAGGAAAGCAGCGGACAGAAAATTGAGAAGTCCCCAGGATTGAATCGCTTAGCATGGCAGATGTTTTACCCGGGTCCTGAGATGCCAGAAGGCGCAGTCGTATGGGGTTATACAGGTGGAGTGGTCGCACCCCCGGGCACCTATAGAGTTCGGATGACCATAGGGGAACAAGTGCAGGAGCAATCTTTCCAGCTATTACCCGACCCTCGGATCCCGGAGGTCACCATAGCGAGCTATCAGGAGCAGTTTCGAATTGCTCTTGAGGTAAGAGACTCCATCAACTCTATCGCTCGTGCCATTGAAGACCTCTCTACTATCCAGGAACAAGTCCAGGGGGTTATGGATCGGGCTGAGTCTGTAGGACAGGCCGACGTACTTCAGGAGCTAGGGGATACGCTCAACAACAAGTCCACTAGTATCACTGAAGATCTAATGCAGCCAAACAACCGCTCCGCACAAGATCCAATCCGCTTCTTGCCTCGCCTCGATAACCAGTGGCTCGAGTTGTATGGGCGCATAACTGGAACGGACGGTTACATATACGGCGGCGCAGAAGGTGCTCCCCACGAGGGGACAACCGAACGGCTCAGTGTACTGATTGACGAGTGGGATGTGGTGCACTCACGCTATCTGGAACTGTTAGAAAACGAATTGCAGCGTTTTAACAACGCAGTCGAACGGCTTGGACTTCCCGCGATTGTTCTACCAAGACGAGGTAGACTGGTTAGCTGATAAAAGGAACGTGGCATGACGAACACTGATAATCCGCACTTTGGCCTTTACCGTCGAAGACTTGGTGTGGTCTTCGCTGTGGTGTCCCCAGTTGTGTACTTACTAGACTTCACCTTGTGGGGGATATCACACCAATGGTGGGGTACCATCTTTCTTGTTCTAGGTCTTCTTATGATTTGGTATCACCGGGATAGGGAGAATTGAAAACCCATATCAAAGCTCATTCTGTGTCCTCTCTATTTGCACGGGCATACATCTCCAAAAGGATTAGCACCTGAATGCCGCATAGCACCACAAGCAGGATGTTTGTCTGCCACACTTGGTTCAAGAATTCCATTCAACCTCCTATCTACGAACGATCAAAGATCCAGACGATCAACTTTAAGGAAATGTAAATTGCGAAAATGAGGCCGAAACATTTTACCAGTAGAGGGAAGGGTCCAGACGAGCTTATCCAGATCCAGAGTGATTCCATTCAACCTCCTACTGAGTGAAGAGATTACTTCTTTCTGTCACGGTATTGGAGGTACTGTCCCCCTGCTAGTGCCAGCCCTCCAATAACAAAAAGCACTTTCTCTAAAAGCGGTATTTCCATTTACCTATTTGCAATAAACTTCAAAATTTCTTGCGTAGTTTGCAGCCAATTCTGAAAAACGTAATCCACTCTCATAAGATTCATTTGCCTCTGCCTCATACCCTTCACCTCTAAGCCTGTCTCCTTCCCCCAGATTCTCGCCGACCACATACAGGAAGATAGCTGAGGCACCACTTATGTTCTGGCAGTCTTCTGCTGCCCAAATGCCTTCAACTGTCTGTTGTTGGGCACCTGCTTCGGTACCGAAGTAATCCGTCAGGAACGCACCACCAAGAACACAGCCAAGTCCGAAGATGACACTTCGCAGGTTACCCATCCGTACCTCCTCTCAAGTGAACTTCAAATTTCTGCAAAATCTTTTTAAGTGTTGGGACCCCAAGACAATCTGAAACCAATAAATCGCCTGAGCAAAACAGGGGATCCATGGGTGGGTGGAAATCAGACTGATGGACTTGGCTGACTCCCCTCAGCACAATCTCTCAGAAGGTTTCTGCCCTAGAATCTCTGGGGAAAAATCTGGGGATGTTCTAATCCCTTGGAAGAATTGCCCCAGATATCAGGTAGGCCACTTCCCTTTGGAGTAGAACCACACGAAGAACCACAGGCCAAGAAGTATGAGGATATTAAATACTCCATCACCATCTAGTCCTGAGTCCAGACTGATAAAGACAACGATTAAGGTGCCGGTCCAAAATACTCCAGCTCTCAGAAGATTTCTGCTCGGCATTACGCTCCTCTTCTCGCAGGATCTCCTCTAAATCGTGTCCATTAGGGAATAGCGGGCACCATCTCAACGGGTCAAGAGACGGTAGATTCGCATACCATAAAACAGAGGGTCCTTCGTCGAAAGATTGCGTCCAACGTTTAATTCGAGTGCGGTTGCCTGACCAAGCCCAAGGAACAGGCCGCCAAAGATAGTTGAGCTCCCTTCAAGAGATCGATTGTCGATATTACGAGCCCACCCGAAGCCGGCGCCGCCCGAAATAGAAGGGATTGGGATGCCCGGAAAAAATGTAATGGTCCCACTCTCATCCCCCGAGAAGTAAGGGCTGTGCCAGTCCAAGCGAGTCGAGAGGAAAAACAAATCTCCGAGCAGCAAGTCGGCGATGGTGGAGAGCTGGAGTTCTGGATTACCAGCGGTAAGCTGAGCGATCCCGGTGGGAATGCGCATCGCACTCTGGCCTGATATTTGAGTTCGTCCACTAGCACTACGGAATAGTGTAGTCTTCATACCAAGCCTCATGTCCTCGAAGCCACGGTACTCTTCGGCTCCCCAATGGACTACGTGGGACCCGGGTTCCGCTTGGAGTTCCACTGGGCCGACACCGTAGCGGAGCATCGCTCGGCCTATCTGTAGACCCTTCTTGCCACTGACGGTATTTGAGTAGGAGATCCCCGCGTCTAGCTGAAGGGTTCCTGATGACACAACTCCGGCAGGAAAGATAGTTAAGCCAGAGGGTATAGGGGTCTCCTGTGCCCATGCGGGGAGCGCTAAGAAAGCTCCGTGAGCTAGGACGATCAAGAAAAGGACTATCCTGCGGGATCGCGTGTTCGATTTTTTCATTGTTCCCTTCGGGAGGTTTTCTTAGTGACCTGGCGAGTGCTTCTCGGAGAATGTCTACCGGCATGCAGATCAGCAGCCATCACGCGGGACAAACGGGCTCAGGAAGCTTTCTTGGCGGAGGGTGCCTAGATGAAAAACGGGTTGCTGTTTGTGCTTACTCTGATAGCGGTCAGGTGTGCTGAGCCTGAGCCGGACCACCCAATTCCCCTAAATCAAAACCGCCTAATCGCATAGGGAGGCGAACTTTCAACAATATGGTTCAATCGGAAGATGATGGAACCGTATTTCTCTTCAGTCCCAATAGTATTTCGATCATTAAGTTGAGGGCGACTCTGAAGGACAGAAGGTGCGACAGATTGCATGAGAGATGGAACGAAAACAGTGCGTTCCTCATGAGAGGGATGTTCAGGGACGGGGAAAGATGCAATGACTGGACTCTAGTTCAAGATGGAAGGGTGATTGCATGCCCGAGCGACGCTAGATCACGGTCGAGCAGTTCACTTCACGCGTATCACCCACCCACCTCCGCCCAACATCCCCGAGTACTCGTCGACCTGGTCAGCAGCCTCGTCGTCGAGCATGTCACGCACTAGCTCCAACAACACGGCGGGTCCCTCCGAACCGGTGCCCTTACCGGTGATGACGTTGACGACGCTTCCGGCTGAGATACGGGAGTGGGTGGTGATGAAGTCCTGCAGGCGTAGTCGAGCCTGGGCGGTTGTGAAACCGTGCAAGTCGAGCGTGGCGACGGCCATCTCGCTCAAGAGTCGAGCGGTGCCGGTCAGGCTGGACGGTGGTGTTGAGGCGTCCTGTTCCAGTCTCTTTCGGCGTTTACTCATGTGACGGAGTCTGCCCCTGCACCCCAAAGCCCGCAACTTACCCGGACTAAAGTCTGGGTGGACCCTGTGGATGGAACCCCCACCCGTGCTTCATCAAGAGGTTCTTGATGGATTTCCTGTTATGCTGTGCCGTAGGTCGCGCCTGCACTGTAGCAGCGGAGTATTCCAAAGCTCGCCTATGGGCACGTCTCCATAG
>CAJWPN010000078.1:0-7921 GCA_913045345.1 uncultured Gemmatimonadales bacterium | reverse complement strand
CAGGAGCTTGTGATTGGTCATGACCACGGATTTGGTCGCGATCGGTCAGGTAATGTTGATACACTAAGAGAGTTTGGAGCAGAACTGGGTTTTCAAGTTGATGTTGTAGAACCGGTTGAGGTGGGTGGTGCTGTAGTTTCCTCAACTCGGATCCGCACTGCAGTTAATGCGGGCCGTATGGACGAAGTGGAGCTATGTCTTGGTCGTCCATACTCTATCTGTGGGAAGGTAGTTTACGGAGAGAAGCGTGGCCGTAACCTCGGATTTCCGACTGCTAACCTCTCGTTGGCTGATGAAGATAAGCTTATGCCACCTCCGGGGATTTACGCGGTGCAGTGCAGGGTAGACGGTGAGAGGTATTCGGGTGCCCTACATCTGGGGCCACGCCCGACCTTCAAAGGGCTTTCTTCAAGTATAGAAGTTCATCTCTTAGACTTCGATCGAGACATCTATGGGTCTGAAGTAGCGGTGGAATTTGTAAAGTTCCTCAGAGAGATTGTGCCGTTCGATAACTCTCAGCAATTGATTGCACAGATGGGGAAGGATGTACAGGCAGCTCGGTGTGCAGTAGACGAACGAGCTAGATCTCTCTAGCTTTTCTATTCGAAAACAAAGCTTCCCTTGAAGCGATAGACTCTCGAGGAGGCACGACGCTAATGGCGATCGTCAAAGAAGATATTATTGCAAAGTACCAGATCCACGAAAATGATCGTGGAAGTGCCCCGGTTCAGGTGGCGATTCTTACGGCTCGCATCAATGATCTCCGGACCCACTTTGAGGCTCACAAGAAGGATCACCATAGCCGACGAGGCCTACTGAAGATGGTAGGGCGTCGGCGGCGACTTCTAGAGTACCTTAAAAAGTCGGATATCGAACAGTATCGCGAGCTCATTGCTGATCTAGGACTGCGACACTAACCCTTCCGAGGGCGTTGCACGCTCCGGCTGGGAGACGGCCTTCGAATTAGCTGCGAAACGGGCTCACGCAAGAGCGTGCTCCCTGGCGGCGGTCGCTCTCTCCTTCGGCGCTCTTGCATCCCTTCGGCATTTAAACCTAAACGGGGGAAAATCCCCCGGTAAAACCGAAGTGAGTAAAAAAGAATGATTCAGAGGATCGAGCATCAATTCGCCGGGCGAACCCTTTCGCTCGAGATAGGTCGTATGGCAAATCTCGCGCAGGGCTCATGTCTGGTTCAGTTTGGGGACACTGTTGTCCTGTGCGCAGCTACGGTACAGGATAAACCCACCCATCTCCCGTTTTTCCCTTTGACTGTAGAGTACCGGGAGAAGACATACGCAGCAGGGAAAATTCCTGGTGGTTTCTTCAAACGTGAAGGTAGACCAGCAGAAAAAGAAATTCTTTCGGCTAGGATGATTGATCGTCCGATTCGTCCTCTTTTCCCGAAAGGATTTATGCATGAAACACAGCTTGCGTGTTTCATCTTATCGGCGGATCAGGAGAACGATGCGGATGTGCTAGCTATGCTAGGCGCGTCTGTGGCTCTTAATATGTCTAAGATTCCGTTTGATACACCGGTGGCTTCAGTACGAGTGGGTCGAATTAAGGACACTTGGGTTTTGAATCCCACCTTCCAACAACTTGAGTACTCAGATATTGATATCGTTGTTGCAGGTACAGCTGAGGCTCTAACGATGGTAGAAGGTGGAGCACTCGAGCTTTCCGAGGCTGAGATCCTTGAGGGACTTCACATAGCGCACGAAGGCATCAAGGAACTCTGTAGCTTTCAAGAAGAATTGCTTCAGGGCCTCTCAGTGCCACCGGTGATGGAGTGGTCTGCTTCTGAGCCAGACCCAGAACTCAAGGAGAGGGTTGAAGAGCTTGCGGCTACCATGGTGGGAGAAGCACTGGCGATAGGGGACAAACAGGAACGAACCCAGGCGATGGCGGAAGTCCGAGAAAATGTTACCGCGACACTGACCTCAGAGAATGAAGATTTTGCAGAAGAAGATTCAGCGATCTATGACATACTGAGATCGATTGAGAAGCGGACTATGCGCCGTAAGATCCTTGAAGAGGGTCGGAGGGCTGATGGGCGCGGAGTAGATGAGGTGCGCCAGATTACCTCTGAAGTCGGTGTTCTTCCACGAACACATGGGTCAGCCCTGTTCACTCGAGGAGAGACACAGGCCCTTGGTGTTGTGACCCTAGGGACTGCTCGTGACGAGCAGAGAATAGATTCAATTGACTCTCGTGAGGAAGTCAAGAAGTCCTTTATGCTCCATTATAACTTCCCGCCTTTTTCAGTCGGTGAAGCACGACCATTCCGTGGTACTTCCAGGCGAGAGATTGGTCATGGGAATCTAGCTGAACGAGCTATCCAATCTCTGCTTCCTTCCTATGAAGATTTTCCTTACACGATCCGCATTGTGTCAGAAATCCTGGAGTCGAATGGTTCTTCATCAATGGCGACAGTATGTGGGTCGTCCCTCTCACTGATGGATGCGGGTGTACCGATCAAGTCAGCTTGTGCAGGTGTAGCGATGGGCTTGATAAAAGAAGATGAAGAGGTAGCAATCCTCACTGATATTCTTGGGCTTGAGGATGCACTTGGTGACATGGATTTCAAGGTTGCCGGCACCCGCGACGGAATCACTTCCATCCAGATGGATATTAAGATTGCGGGCTTGACCGTCGAGATTCTCGAGGAAGCGCTAGGACGTGCACAGACAGCCCGGATGCACATCTTGGACTGTATGGGTGAGACATTATCTGGGGCTCGAGAGGATCTTTCAACATATGCCCCACGCATTGAGTCAATCCAAATCAATCCAGAGAAGATTGGTGAGATTATTGGACCGAAGGGGAAGACAATCCGAGCGATCCAGGATGAATCAGGCGCCATGATTGAGATTGATGATAGCGGGCTCGTTAAGATTGCTGCGGTTTCGGGTGAGGCAGGAACTCGTGCCCGAGAAATGATCGAGGCGATTGTTAAAGATCCCGAGATAGGGCGTATCTATGAAGGTCCAGTTAAGAACACTACTACCTTCGGTGCCTTCATTGAAATCATGCCAGGTACCGAGGGCCTATGTCATATCTCAGAACTCTCAGAGGGTCGGACAGAGCGGACTGAAGATGTGCTAAAAAGAGGTGATATCACGAGAGTTAAACTCCTTTCGATAGATGAAAAAGGAAGGTTGAGATTGTCTCGGAAGGCTGCTCTTGTGGAGGAAGCAGAGGGTGCTTCTGACGACGGGGGGAGCGATGAAGAGGCAGACAGTCTTGAGGTGATTGAGGACTGAGCCTTCCTGGCAATTATATAGGGGGGTAACCTACTTGCTGCCCGTTGGGATACTTTGTCTCGCACAACGCCAAGCTTGACTGCTGCCTCTTTAGATGGTGTTGAGCACATTTTTGAAACAAGGCTCAATAGTGGCATACATGTTCTCAGTGAATATATGCCATCAGTACGTTCAGCTGCCGTGGGGGTGTGGGTGCGCCAGGGGTCAGCACACGAAAGTGATTCTGAGTCAGGTGTGAGTCATTTGCTTGAGCACATGGTGTTCAAGGGTACGGAAAAGCGCTCAGCCTCAGAGATCGCGCTCTCCTTAGAGAGTTTGGGAGGGTTCTTGGATGCATATACGACTCGTGAACACACTTCTTATCAGGCGAGGGTTCTCGACGAACATCTTGAGCAAGCTTTGGATGTACTAGCAGATCTGACGCTCGCCCCATTATTGAGTGATAATGATCTAGAGTTGGAAAGAGAGGTGATTCTGGAAGAGATAGCCCAAGTCCAGGACACTCCGGATGACTTGGTTTTTGAAATGCACTCTGATCAACTTTGGCAGGGGCACCCATACGGTCAGTCGATACTTGGCACGAAGGCTTCAGTCTCAAGGCTGTCGAGTGACAAGCTTCGGCAGCTACATCAAAGAACTTATAGAGGAAAGAACCTTATCGTGGCCGCAGTCGGCAATCTCCGCCATGAGGAGCTTGTTGAGGCGGTAAGTCGTTTGTTCCCTACCCACTCTTCAGATGTGGACGCATCGTCCCTAGTTGTGGAACCAGAGGGGATAAAGCATGGGCATGAGTTCGTTGCACGTACTTCTGCTCAGACCCAGATCGTATTTGGGACAAATGTGCCCGGACATTGTCATCCGGATCGATATCCACTCGCACTGTTGTCCTCGGCCCTCGGTGGTGGAATGAGTTCTAGACTTTTCCAGAAAATTAGAGAGGAGATGGGGCTCTGTTATTCGATCTATACGTATCAGTCTTTCTATAGCGTTGCCGGTCTCTCTGGTATCTACGTTGCAACACGACCGACTACAGCCCAAGCTGCAGTTGAGGCTATATCAACTGAGTTATCTACACTTGCAGTAAGTGGCTTGACTTCGGAAGAATTAGATAAGACTAAGAGGCAGGTTAAGGGACAGGTTATGCTTTCTCTGGAATCCCCAGGATCTAGGCTTCACCGACTTGCTTCTTTTGCATTGCACGAAGAGCCATTTATAGGTTTGGATGGAGTCTTAGAGAAGATCGACGCCGTGTCTTTTGAAGAAATTCAACGAGTGGCTGAGATGTATTACTCTCCTGATCGTTATTTCGTGTTGCGCTTGGGGCCAGATACAACGTAAAGGCAGCACTTTTCAAAGAACTGAAAACCGCGAGAATCGAATGCTGATTGGTGTACCCAAGGAAATCAAAGCTGATGAGTATCGTGTTGCCCTTACTCCTGCGGGAGCAGAGATGCTTTCTGAAGATGGGCATGACGTTGTCATGGAATCTGGTGCTGGGTTGGGAAGTGGATTCACTGACGATTTCTATGCTGAAGCAGGAGTGAAAGTACTCGACACAGCGGAAGAGGTTTGGGCTCAGGCTGAAATGATTATGAAAGTCAAGGAGCCTATACACCAAGAGTTACCCTATATGAGAGATGGTCAGGTGATTTTTACCTACTTTCATTTTGCAGCTGACGAAAGCTTAACTAGAACATGCTTGAAAGCTGGTGTGGTGGCGATTGCATATGAAACTGTCGAACTATCTAACGGAGAGTTGCCCCTACTAACCCCAATGAGTGAAGTAGCAGGACGGATGGCGGTCCAGGAAGGAGCAAAATACCTGGAGAAGCCGCAGGGTGGTCTGGGTGTCTTACTGGGTGGAGTACCTGGGGTTCTACCGGGCAAGGTTCTAATTTTGGGTGGTGGGGTTGTCGGCACTAACGCGGCGAAGATGGCTGCAGGCTTAGGTTCAAGGGTCCATATAATGGACATTGATCTTGAACGGCTCCGGTATCTGGACGATGTAATGCCTGCAAATGTCCAAGTGCTCTTTAGCACCCGATATGCGATTCGCAAGCAAGTCCAAGACGCTGATTTGATTATCGGTGCCGTGCTCATTCCGGGAGCGAAGGCCCCGAGATTGATCAGTCGTGGGGATTTGGCTTTAATGCGTCCTGGGACGGTGATCGTAGATGTTGCTGTGGATCAGGGTGGGTGTGTAGAAACCATCAAACCAACTACCCATCAGGATCCGGTTTATCTGGTTGATGAGGTTATGCATTATGGAGTGGCGAATATGCCGGGAGGAGTCCCACGAACGAGCACTCTTGCTCTCACCAATTCAACTCTCCCGTATGCACTCGCGCTCGCTCAGAAGGGATGGAAGCAAGCTTGTTCGATGGATTCTGGTCTGAAAGCAGGAGTGAACATGGTCCAGGGTCAGATTACTTGTCAGGGTGTTGCAGATGCTTTCGGGATGGAATGCCATGATGTCGATGACTTATTGATGGGTTAGGTCAGGTGTGACTCAAGAACTAAGCGTCCAATTCCAAAGGCTTCCGTCCAATCCGGACCTCCCATTACCGGCACGAGCTACGCCACAGGCCGCCGGTTATGACATACGATCAACTACCGAGGTAGTACTAAACCCGGGTGAGATTCGCTTGATAAGTACCGGGTTGATTATGGAACTACCCGAAGGAATGGAATGCCAAGTACGTCCACGTTCAGGATTAGCGTTGAAGTATGGCATCACTCTACCAAATAGTCCGGGTACTATCGATCCAGATTACAGAGGTGAAGTCAAGATCATTGTCCAAAATCTTGGATCGGAGCAGGTTACGTTAATTAGGGGTGAGCGCGTGGCCCAGCTGGTCTTCTCACTATTTCAAAGTCCCGAAGTGTCAGAGGTGAAAGAACTTAGCTGTACGGACCGGGGAGAAGATGGCTTTGGAAGTACTGGAACCGGTTAGGTACAATCGGATATTACTCTAATACACTTTGGATACTGGCTTCTGCTAGTCAGCAAACGTATGTTCCCGGCCCCTTTGAGCAGTAAAAAATCACCAAAGGGCCAGAAGAGTGCCCCTTGACCTTGGAATGTCGACTGAACTGTTGTCCGGACTAGTTAGTTGGTTTAGCTCGGGACGTCTGATCCCGGTAAATGACATCGCTGTCGACCTCGGCACTGCGAATACATTAGTCTATGTAAAGGGCGAGGGCATTGTGCTCAATGAACCATCTGTGGTGGCGGTTGAAAAGGGGAGCCGCAGAATCATGGGCATCGGGCTCGAGGCCAAGCGCATGCTCGGTCGTACACCGGAAGGGATTGAGGCGATTCGTCCTTTAAAGGATGGGGTGATTGCTGATGTAGATGTGACGGAGATGATGCTTCGGCACTTTCTAGTTCAGGTTACGCATAAACGAATCTTCCGGATCAAGCCTCGGGTAGTCATAGGCGTTCCATCTGGGATTACAGAGCTTGAGCGCAGGGCAGTCCGATCATCGGCTATGTCAGCTGGAGCGAAGGTCGTGTACATGGTAGATGAGCCAATGGGTGCAGCTATAGGGGTGGGTCTTCCGGTGGAAACACCAACTGGGAATATGGTTATTGATATTGGTGGGGGGACTACAGAGATAGCAGTCATAGCGCTCTCAGGAATTGTCTCTAACACATCTATTCGGGTTGGAGGCGACGAACTTGATTCGGCGATCGTCACATTTCTCCGCAAGAACTACAATCTGCTTATCGGTGAGCCGACAGCAGAAGCTATTAAGATCCAGATCGGGTCAGCGTTTGATGTTGGTGAAGAGCGTGAGATGGAGGTCAAGGGCAGGGACCTGGTATCTGGTATCCCTAAGACTGTTACTGTCCACTCACAAGAAGTTCGAGAGTGCATACAGGAGCCAATTCAGGCGATTGTAGAGGCTGTGCGTCGAGCACTTGAAATTACTCCACCAGAACTATCCTCAGACATTGTGGACCGCGGGATCGTGATGACAGGTGGCGGCGCACTGATCCGAGGATTGGATCGGCTGTTACAGCACGAGACCAACCTCCCAATCCATGTGGATGAAGAACCGCTAACGTGTGTGGTGCGAGGGGCAGGTCGGATCCTCGATGATCTTCACCACTATCGTACTGTTCTAGTCCAATAGGAGCCAAGAGTCTTAGTGGCGTTCAGGCCCGAGCCGGAGTCCGCTGAGGGTCAACGACGTCAGAATATACTCGCAATCTCATTTTGTATCCTGGCATTAGTCACAGCATATATCCCAGCTGAAATGCAACAAAGCATCGCTTGGTCGATGCGATTCACAACTCTGCGGCCGTTCATTGTGACTCAACAGTGGGTAGCTGCCGCTAAAGAAAATGCTGCAGAGGCGGTGATCCTACGGGCCCAACTAGATTCTCTTACCGCTACCGTATCCTCACAGGCTAATCTTCTAGATGAAAATAGAATCCTTCGGGATTTGCTTGATTTAGCCGATCGAGGCGAGCCTCATTTTCGTCCTGCGACAGTATTGCGTTCAGGAATTCCTGGGTCGGAGAGCACGTTTTTTTTAGAGCTTGGGTCGGGGGATGGAATTGAAAATGGGGCCCCGGTGGTGAATAGACATGGCTTGGTGGGTAGAATCCTCGAGGTACGACAAGAAATTTCAGTAGGTATGGACTGGAC
>CAJWPN010000077.1:0-8248 GCA_913045345.1 uncultured Gemmatimonadales bacterium | reverse complement strand
AACTAGCATTCCAGCCAAAAAGCCTGTCAGCAATAGAGAAAAACCGTATCGGATGGCACCAGGTGCACAGTCATGTCTCATTCTAGACCTCATCATTATAGGGGTTAAATGGATCGTAGGTAGCGTTATTAGAGCAGGCAAGCAAAGTACTCTCTATACTGAGCCCTTAGCCCTCTTTGCCGCCTTCTTTCTGATATTTCGATCAAGAACCGTTTTCCGGAGTCGTACGGCGTCAGGTGTTATTTCAATCAGCTCGTCATCCTCAATGAACTCGAGCGCCACTTCCAGAGTAATCCTTCTAGGAGGCTCTAGCTTGATGCTTTCATCAGAACCGGCTGCCCTCATGTTCGTAAGTTTTTTTTCCTTTGCAACGTTTACATCGAGGTCACCTGGTCTGGCATTTTCTCCAACAATCATCCCACCGTAAACCTCTTCACCAGGTGACACAAAGAGAGTACCCCGTTCTTGTAGATTCTGCAGTGCAAATCCAACTGACTTGCCAACCCGATCGGCCACAAGCACGCCGCGCCCTCGACCCTTGAGCACTCCGGCCCATGGACCCCAAGAGTGGAATTGATGATGAAGAACACCTTCTCCATGAGTGTCAGTGAGAAACTCTGATCGATAACCTACAAGTCCACGAGCAGGAACACGTAAGCTTAATCTGGTTGTTCCCGAGTCACCCATCGGTCGCAAATCAGTCATCTCTCCCTTCCTGGATCCCAGCTTCTCTATCACCGTGCCCACTATCTCGGAAGGCACCTCAATTAGGGCCTCCTCGTAGGGCTCCTGTATTCCTCCATCAACACCCGTGCGGGTTATCACCCTAGGTCGGGAAACCTGAAACTCATAACCTTCACGTCGCATCGTCTCGATGAGTATAGATAAGTGAAGCTCACCACGCCCACTTACGGTCAGAGTCTCTGGATGCTCCGTATCCTCAACGCGAAGGGCCACGTTCTGCTCTAGCTCTCTATAGAGCCGCTCACGAAGGTGTCGGGTTGTCACAAATTTACCTGACTGTCCCGCAAACGGTGAGTTATTGACCGTAAAATCCATCGACAACGTAGGCTCTTCAACCGCTATCCCGAGCAAACGCTCCTGATGCTCGGGGTCACTCAATGTCTTTCCGATCTCCACACCCTCAATCCCAGTGAGTGCGACGATATCACCTGCGTTCGCCTCCTCAACTTCAATGCGTTCTAGACCACTAAACGTGTAGAGCTTAGCAACCTTAGCTTCTTCAGCCTCCTCCACCTCCTCGACCATACCAGGGCTACCAAGATCAAGGAGGGCAACAGTCTGGCCGATACTCACCTGTCCTCTCTCTATTCGCCCGATAGCGATCCGGCCGACATAAGAAGAGTGATCAAGGGTCGAAACAAGCATCTGGAACGGACCTGTGGGATCAACCTCTGGTTCCGGAAAGTGCGATACAATTCCATCAAATAGTGGCCTTAAGTCTCCTCCACTCAACTCTGGGGTATCTCCTGCCCAACCGTCGCGCCCCACCGCGTAGAGGAATGGTGAATCAAGCTGCCGTTCTGTTGCTTCCAAATCCATGAAAAGCTCTAGTACTTCATCATGGACCTCTGCCGGACGAGCATCCCCACGATCGATCTTGTTGATCACCACCAATGAAAGGAGTTCAAGCTCAAGAGCTTTTCTCGTAACAAAACGAGTCTGCGGCATAGGTCCCTCTGCTGCATCTACAAGCAGGACAACACCATCGACCATCCTGAGAATCCGCTCTACCTCCCCCCCGAAGTCGGCATGCCCTGGCGTATCAACAATGTTGATCTTCACGTCATCCCAATATACAGCAGTGTTTTTAGCAAGAATCGTGATCCCCCGCTCGCGCTCAAGGGGGTTCGAATCCAAAACGCGTTCCTGTACCTGCTGGTTATCACGAAAGACTCCGGCTTGCCGAAACATCTGATCGACCAGAGTGGTCTTTCCGTGATCGACGTGCGCAATTATAGCAATGTTACGAATGGGCATTGTTCGGGCGGTCCCCGGCGACCGAGACGCTGAGATCAGAGCCCGTTAACTTAATCGCTTTCCCGAAATACTTTCAGTCCGACACTTCATTGGAGTTATTTCTCTTGCGAATTACTTCTTCGGCACTATGCGCCCTAGTGGCCATCCTGGTAGCTAATCTTTCACTGCTCTCTGCTCAGGAGATTTCTCCTACGTACACCGCAGAGGCCCGTGAGCTAGCGGCACATCCTCAAATTATGGAAGCATTTACGCTTGCTGAAGAGCTAGACCAGTGGTCTCTCGAGAGACTTATCGAACTAACAGAGATTCCAGCTCCTCCATTCTTGGAAGAAGCTAGAGGTCGGCGTTTTGCTCAGTTACTAGAACAGCTTGGTGCAGATTCCGTGTGGACTGATACAGAAGGAAATGTAATCGGGCTTCGTCGTGGCCGGAGCGGGGAGAGGACGGTCGGTTTCGGTGGTCATCTAGATACCGTCTTCCCCGAGGGGACAGATGTCACAGTCCGCCAGGTTGGTGACACACTCTTCGCACCTGGGATTGGTGATGATACTCGGGGTCTAGTTGTTGTGCTGACAGCCCTGCGAGCAATGGAGAAAGCCGGAGTTGAAACTGAGGATGATGTTCTCTTCGTTGGAGTGGTAGGAGAGGAAGGTCTCGGTGACCTCAGGGGTATGAAACACTTATTTCGTGAGCCGAATAAGGCACCTGACGTTTGGATTGATGTCGACGGTGGCGGCCTTAGTCGGTTAGTCACTATGGGATTGGGTTCCGTTCGTTACCGAATAGCTTTTAATGGACCAGGAGGACACTCCTGGGGTGCTTTCGGCCTAGTAAATCCAGCACACGCGATGAGCCGAGCCATCCGGTACTTTCAAGATGTTGCAGATACCCTAACAAGGAATGGCCCCCGCACTAGCTATAACGTAGGCCGAATCGGAGGGGGGACTTCGGTGAACTCGATTCCTGCAGAAACATGGATGGAGGTCGATATGCGCTCAGAAAGTCCTGAAAGTCTAGGCCGTATCGAGCAAGTCTTCTTGGACGCGATGAGCCGCGGATTAAACGAAGAGAACCGCCTGCGTCGCAGTGGCCCTCCTCTGACACTTGAGAATACAAAGGTCGGAGACAGGCCTTCTGGCTCTCTCGAGTCATCACTTCCACTTATCCAGCGAGCATTAGCGACTACCGCAGTCTTCGGTGTATCAGGCGAACTCGCTCGGTCATCAACAGACTCGAACGTCCCAATCGCACTAGGGGTTCCAGCAGTAACCATTGGCCGAGGGGGTATAGGAGGCGAAGGGCACTCACCTGGCGAGTGGTGGATCAACCGAGATGGCCATCTTGCGATACAACGTGCTTTGTTGCTTGTCGTGGCTGAAGCAGGCCTAGCTAATCCCATCTCCTAAGATCATCCTGGGATGCGCAGACACATAGGTTGGTGCTAGGATTTAGGATGCATTACGAACAGGCCACAAGTGGTATCCGCGTGCGGGTTCAACCTCGCTTCTCTCTATCTGACTCAGACCCAGAGGACGGGGTTTACGTATTTTCCTACGAGATAGAGATGGAAAACCAAGGTGATACAACTGCCCAGCTACTCTTCCGACATTGGAAAATCCACGATTCAACCGGGGATGATACCGAAGTAGATGGAGAAGGGGTAATTGGCATGAAGCCAGTGCTTCAGCCGGGAGAATCTCACACGTATCAAAGCTTCTGTGTACTCCGCTCTCCGGTCGGTTACATGGAAGGTTACTACACATTTGTAAGGCCTGATGGTGAACGATTCCGTGCAGAAGTCCCCCGATTCGAACTGAACGGACCAATAATCATGCCCAATGCAATCCAGACTGATGAGCCGAGCGACGATGTACAGGAGATGAACTGACTACTCATCAGTCTGTTTCAAGATTACCAAACCTTTTCTTCCACAGAGGTTAGCGTTGGCAGTGCTCACCCGATGTTATTATGGTTTATTGCTTTAGCCACCTAATCCCTGTCGTATATCAGGGGGGAAATTGAACGATTCCGTCGCCATTGACGCTAAGCGCATTCTGCTTCGCTATGGAGCACCAATCGCTGTGCTGGATAAGGTATCTGACTCTCACCGTGTGGAATTTGCACGTGCGATTGCTCGGACAACCCTCGCTAGCCGGGAACCGCGGCTTAAAGAACTTCTTATAGAACACGGTTATCTAGAAGAAGACTGAACCCTGGTACTTAAGGAATCGACGGTATCCTCCGCTGAGAGTCCCAACCTAAAAGCTCAGTTTCCTACCTTTTTAGTAATTGGCTAACGCACTCGTCCTCTAGCCCAAAACATTCTCCTGCTCGAAGTAATGAACACTCTCATGTTCTTGAGTTCTTACTCTCTCATCCCTGCAGCTTAAAGCTTAGCTTGCACGAATTCCTTCCTAGAGAGGCCCTATGATTCTTCGAGCTATCACGCTCCTTACGTTAATAGCTCTCACCAAACCCTTGTCGGCACAGGAGCAGACAGTGCTGATCAGGAATGGACGAGTGATGGACGGATCGGGTAATCCTTGGGTGCATGCTGACGTACTCATACAAGGGGACAAGATCCTAGAGATCGGAAACCTAGGTGAGGCATCAGCGGATGACGTGATTGATGCAAGCGGGCTATACGTCACCCCTGGGTTCATTGATACACATTCACATTCTGGCCCAGGACTGGCCTCCGCAGGCCTCAGCCACGCCGAGCCACTCCTCGCAATGGGCCTGACAACCATTTTTGCAAATCCTGACGGTGGTGGACCCATAGACTTAAACGCGCAACGTGCTGACCTCGAAAGAGATGGACTCGGTGTTAATGTAGCCCAGTTGGTTGGCCACGGATCTGTGAGGTCACGAGTAATCGGCCAGCAGGACCGTTTGGCTTCATCTGCCGAGTTAGAACGCATGCGAGTCCTCGTCCATGATGCCATGGAAGAGGGGGCCTGGGGCCTATCCTCCGGAACCTTCTACGTTCCGGGTATTTATGCACCACCTGAAGAAATCGAAGAGCTTGCTAAAGTCGTTGCCCCCTTCGGAGGCTCTTACACGAGCCACTACCGGGATGAGTCCACGTACAGCGTTGGGCTAATTGCTGCCGTAGACGAAGTGATCAACGTAGGTCGTGTTGCAGGCATCCCAGCGATTCTCACTCATGTTAAGGCTCTAGGGCCATTCGTATGGGGATATGGAGCAGCGATCGTTCAGCGTGTGGAACGTGCCCGCGAAGAAGGGATCCAGGTCTTCGCGGACCAGTACCCTTACACCGCGTCTGCCACAGGCCTAGAAGCTGCCCTCCTGCCTCGGTGGTCCCAGGCCGGAGGCAGAGACTCCCTAATGGCTCGCCTGGATGACCCTACCACGCTAGAACGTATCAAGGAGGGAATGATTGAGGGACTCGCCCGGCGAGGTGGAGCAGACCGTATCCAATTCCGTAGATACCGTCCGAATGAATCAATCGAAGGACAACTCCTGAGTGAGGTCGCAGCAGATAGGGATCAGCATCCTATCGATACGGCTATTGACCTCATCAAGGCCGGAAGCGTAAGCATTGTCTCATACAATATGAATGATGAGGATGTAGAAACACTGATGGTGCAGCCGTGGACCATGACTTCTTCAGACGGTGGCTTGGTGCCCTTGAACGAAGGGGTACCACACCCACGTAGTTACGGCGCCTTCGCTCGCAAAATCCGGTTGTATGTCCAAGAAAAAGGCGTTGTGACCCTTGAGCACGCAATTCGGAGCATGACCTCACTTCCAGCCCAAGTCTTCGGAATGACTAACCGCGGAATGCTGAGAGCCGGGATGACTGCAGACATAGCAATATTTGATCTAGATGCTGTGCGGGATCTCGCTGAATACCGGGACCCTCATCACTATTCCGAAGGGATGATTCACGTCTTTGTAAACGGTCAAGCCGCAATCCGGGATGGAGTTTTCACTGGGACCCAAGCAGGCCGTGTTCTACGGAAACAAACTCGAGATATCTCCTGACGGAATAGAAATTACCTCAAGTCCTGCAACCATAAGAATAAGTAACAGGCAAACCTAGAACCTGTGTGACTAATGAAGGAGAAGCACCTTGAGTGCGATTCGTGACTTCATCGAAAGGCACTTCAAACACTTCAATGCCAGGGAAGTCGTTGAAGCTGCTCGAGCCTATGAGGTGCACTTGGAGGCGGGGGGCAAGATGCTCCTTGCTATGGCCGGCGCTATGTCAACTGGGGAAATCGGGATCATACTGGCACGCATGATCCGTGAGGGGAAAGTCCATGCGATCTCATGTACCGGTGCCAACCTCGAGGAGGACATTTTCAACCTCATATCAAACCGTGATTATGAGGTTATCCCCTCATGGCGAGACCTCTCTCCTGATGATGAACGGGAACTGCGCGATCGCGGGATGAACCGCGTTACAGACACGTGCATCCCTGAGAATGCTATGCGACACATTGAAGAACGCTTACTCGAATGCTGGCAACGAGCCGCCGCGATAGGAGATCGCAGGATGCCCGCCGAATTTTTCTTCGAAATCCTTGATGATCCAACGCTAGCGGAGCACTATCAGATCGACCCTAGTCACTCGTGGTTGCTAGCGGCAAAGGAGAATGGTGTTCCTGTCTACGTGCCCGGTTGGGAAGACTCCACAATAGGCAATATGTTCACTGCCAATGTGATGATGGGCCACCTTCCCAATCATCTCTCGGTCAAGACTGGGACAGAGCAATTCCAAGCCCTGATGGAATGGTATCAGGATGAGCACAGTTCTAGTGCAGGCGCTTCTATTGGTTTCTTCCAGATCGGTGGTGGAATAGCAGGCGACTTCGCAATCTGCGCAGTGCCGTGCATCATCCAAGACCTTAAGCATGAGGTGCCATGCTGGAGCTATTTATGTCAGATCACCGATGCCCAGCCATCCTTCGGGGGTTACTCTGGTGCGCCCGCAAATGAAAAAATCACATGGGGCAAGATTGACCCGGATACACCGAGGTTCGAAATCAACTCTGATGCCTCAATTGTTGCTCCTCTGATTTTTGCATGGGTGCTTGGAGACTAAAATCACATTTCTTGGCAAGGATACTTTCATAGTCGGTAACCTCGACGTTGATTTTGGCTTGGGATAGCTTCGATTCATGATACCAAGCCCACTATCACGCTCGATCGAAGACTACCTTAAGGTGATTTACGATCTCTCCCAAGGGGAAGAACCGGCATCAACTAGCGCGATCGCTGAAGCGCTAGAGATCCAGCCTGCTTCCGTGACCGGGATGGTTAAACGTCTGGCCGAGATAGGGCTTCTAGAACACGTACCATATCGGGGTGTTCGCCTTACCAAAGCAGGGCATCGTGAGGCCCTTAGGGTGCTGCGACGACACAGGGTCATTGAGACTTACCTTTGCGAACGACTGGGCTACCCTTGGGATGATGTTCATGCCGAAGCTGAACGTCTGGAGCACGCTGTCTCAGATGATCTTGTTGAACGTATGGCAAGCGCTCTGGACTACCCTAGTCATGACCCCCATGGCGCCCCCATCCCCACAACCACGGGTGATATAGAGCACATGGACCTTGCGACGTTAGCCGACGCAGTTCCCGGATCCAGATTGCGTATACAGGCGGTTCGAGATGAAGAGGCAAAAGAGCTGAGAACGATGGCTGCAGACGGACTTCTACCAGGAGTCAGCGTGCTAGTTAATGAGGGGCCACAAATTGAAGGTGTCGTCGACATTGTGGTGGGAGACAGCCAAGGACCATCCCTCGCGGTCAAGACTGAGCTAGCCAGGCGAATTTATGTTGAACTTCAAGAGGAGTAAGGTTGAGTGTAGACCCAGTCATAGTTGGTGTAGCCGGAGGTAGCGGCTCAGGTAAGTCAACGATTGTAGCAGAACTTGTGGACCTGCTCAGTCTTGGTATCACGACTGTCATCCACCACGACTGGTATTACCGCGACCTCTCTCATTTGGAGTTAAAGGACAGGACTGGAGTAAACTTCGATCACCCGTCTAGCCTCGAGACTGAACTTTTGGTCGAGCACGTTATGACTTTGGTCAGTGGGAGTTCGGTAGATGCACCTTTCTATGATTTTTCCACACACACTCGATCTTCATCCACAATACGATTGGAACCTTCCCGGGTCCTGATCTTGGATGGAATCCTCACCCTCGCAAATGAACAACTGCGTGAACTCATGGATATTCGAGTCTTTGTTGATACGGATGTCGAAAAGCGCTTA
>CAJWPN010000076.1:0-8327 GCA_913045345.1 uncultured Gemmatimonadales bacterium | reverse complement strand
ATCGACCCGATCATCACGATATGACCAGATCCTTGTCCAAGCATGGTTGGCAATACAGCTCCGATACCATGGAGAACTCCATTCACATTAACATCCACCATGCGCTTCCAGTCAGATATGCGCCGATCGATTATCGGGGAAGCGGGCATCGTTCCAGCATTATTCACGAAGATGTCAGTTCTACCAAATTCCGTATTTGTGGCCTCCACTAATGCTTCTACATCTGATAATTCAGTAACGTCAGTGCGATGAGCTAATGCGAAGTGTCCCTCAGATTCCAATCGGGAAACTAGTGCTTCGAGGCGGTCTATGCGTCGAGCAGCAACAGCTACTTTCGCGCCCGCTCTCGCCAGTGTTAGCGCAATTGCTTCTCCAATACCCGATGATGCTCCAGTAACAATTGCAACACGACCTTGCAGAGCTCCTTCTTTTCCCGCAGAACTCAGCTTGTGACTCCGGTTCCTGCTTGAGCTAGGAGGATCAGTAGCGCCCTCTGGATACCTAAGGCTCCATCACGGTTGATGAACCATTCCCCAGGTGAGTGCGCACCGCTGCCCTGACCACCACCGCCTATAGTTATAGCAGGAATCCCTTGAGAGATGGGAATATTCGAGTCAGTAGAACCTCGACCCAGTGAGGGTTCAATTCCGAGGTGGCGGCTGACAGCAATAGCCTGCTGGATGAATGGCTCAGATTCTGAAATCTCACCAGATGGACGATCACCGATCAATTCCATTTCGAGAGAGAGTTCGGATCCGTCGCGGCGTTGAGTGTTTGATTCCTCGACCGCCCGGCGAACTGAACGTTGAAACACCTCGTCGATAGCCTGGAGGTTCTCGGGGCTTTCAGAACGCATATCAACCTCCATCCAGGCCTCGAACGGGATCGAATTAACGGAAGTTCCTCCTCCTATCCTGCCTACGTTGTAGCTTGTTCGCGGTCCAAACTGTGTGATCGCGTCAGCGGCGAGATCGAAGTAGTCGATTGCGCGCCCGAGAGCGTGCGCTGGGTTGGGGAGCCCAAATGCACCCCACGAATGTCCGCCAGGTCCTCGGACAGTAATTCGGTATCTGTGTGAGCCAAGTCCCTGGTGGGTAATCCCAGTGTGCCCGGTACCATCGATAGAGATGAATGTGTCAATTTTCGGGCCGCCTTCACGGAAAAGGTGCTTCATCCCGCGAAGATCTCCGATGCCTTCCTCACCGACAGTGCCGATAAAAAGGAGATCGGCAGTCGTCTGCAAATCAGCCTCATTTAGAACCCGAAGCAGTGCGAGGACCGCTGTTAACCCACGGGTGTCATCTCCTATGCCAGGAGCAAAAAGAGTGTCCCCTCTTTGTCGGACAGTGACATCCGTGCCTTCCGGGAAAACAGTGTCGAGATGCCCCGCAACAGCAACAACCTCCTCCGAACCTGTGCCTCTCCTGAGCGCGATTACATTGCCCTCCGTATCTGTCCAGGCTGAATCGACTCCAAGATCGACAAGCATCTCCAGGAATCGCTCACCGCGCTGCTCTTCATTAAACGGGGGGGCAGGTATTTCCGTGAGTTCAAGTAAGTCTGCCATCGTTCTGGCATCCCGTTCCTCTACGAGTTCCAGTGCACGTACCACCGAAGGGAGAGCTGCGAGTGCAGCTACCTGTGCCTGATAATCGGCATCCTGTCCGGACACTGATTGCGGAGCACTAAGTACTACCCCTCCGATAAAGAAGGTCACAGTGCGTTTGAGTAAATTCATCACGCCCGCGCTCCGTCGTCTGTGTTCATATATTAGGTACTGATAGTCTTTATCTACAGCAATAAGATAGCTAAAGAAGCCATCCAGGCCCCTATCACAAGCCCTGCCAACTTATGCTTGCATAAATTAGGCCAGGATTTAACACATGGCAGGTTTATTTTAATATATGTTTAACCGAAGGTTTGCCAGACTGCTGGGCCCCGCAATCTCAAGGGCTTGGTGCCATAACGCTGGAGTTTCTTAGACGGTGAAGCACGAATACCCTGCGACCCTGCCTCTTCCTGCACCGGTAGTCAGATGGTTGGCTACCGTTGGTAGGGTTGCCCGTATCACTGCTGAACATGCCGGGGAGCTAGGACTTTTAGCATGGCGCATCCTCGTGGCGATTATTCGGCTCAAAGTATCAAGACGGGATATAACTACACAGCTTTATAGTATGGGTGTGCAGAGTTTGCCCATCGTTTTCGTGACAGCATCCTTGGCGGGGATTGTTACGAGTCAACAGGGTGGCTACCAGCTAATCTCGTCTTCGCCGCAATATGTGCTTGGGACGCTAGTCGTGCAGAGCGTGATCCTTGAGTTGGCCCCTTTGCTGACAGCTATCGTTTTGGTAGGGAGAATCGGTGCACGTATCACGGCTGAGCTTGGGACGATGGTTGTTTCAGAGCAGATTGATGCCTTCGAGTCATTGGGCCGGGATCCGGTGGCGATTCTTGCCGCTCCACGCTTCATCGCAGGTGTGATCACGCTACCGCTCCTGGTCGGTTTTGCGGACGTGATTGGTATTGCGGCCGGAATGATTGCAGCGAACCTCACCATCGGCCTGGGCAATGAAACATTTATCTACGGAGCCCGTCTATTTTGGCACAACTGGGACTTAGTCTATGGACTCTCCAAGTCCATCGTCTTTGGAGCAGCAATTCCGCTCATCTCGGTCCATATGGGTCTTCGTACACGAGGGGGAGCCGAGGGTGTTGGCCTTAGCACGACCCAAGCGGTGATGTTCATGATCCTGACGATACTGATTCTGGACGCCATGTTCCCACCGCTTATGCTACAGTAGGAATATCAAGACTGTGATTACTTATCGAGATATCCATAAATCATTTGATGTACCGGTACTCTCCGGTGTGGATATGGTGGTTGAGACAGGGGAGATGTTTGCGCTTTTTGGGCCTTCAGGCACCGGGAAAAGCGTACTCCTGAAGACTACAATTGGGTTGGTAGTGCCAGACCGAGGAGATGTAGAGATTGATGGCCTTTCAGTCTACGAGAGTGATCCAGTTGCCCTGTTGAAACTGCGCAGCAAGGTTGGATACGTATTCCAGCACTCGGCTCTATTTGACTCGCTCACAGTACTAGACAACGTAGCGATGGGTCTCCCTGAGGATACCCTGCAAAGACTTTCAACCGCGGAAAAAGCTCGTCGAGTATGGGAAGCGCTAGAGACTGTCAATTTGGAACCGGCCGAAGTGCTCTCGAAGATCCCTTCGGAACTCTCGGGCGGAATGAAAAAAAGAGTAGGGATCGCGAGAGCGATTGTTGGTGGTCCAAAGATCCTCTTGTGGGATGAGCCCACCACCGGCCTTGATCCAGTGAACACTGCAGCAGTCGAGCGACTCATCAAGAGGCTCTCAAAAGAGCTAGAGGTTACGTCACTACTTGTGACCCATGATGTGGAGGGTGGTCTGGATATTTGCGATCGAGTTGCGATGTTGGATGGGGGAATTATTAGGTTTTGTGGGACTCCCCTCGAGTTTAGGGCTTGCCCGGACCCGGTGGTCCAGGCGTTCGTAGATCGTGCAGCAGCGGAGGCTGCTTTAGATATGGTTACTGATACCTATGTCTGAGTCTAAAAAGAGCGAGAGGTTAGGGAGAGGTACTCCCACTGATGCAGAGCTACTGGCAGCTGTTCCCCGAAGAGCGACTGGGAAACAAGCACGCCTAGGCCTATTCGTGATCTTAGGCCTATTGTCCTTTGTCACAGTCCTCTATTGGATGACTGATCCTGCGACCTTCCGAGGGCGGTACATGCTCGTGACTACGATGGAAGACGCGGGTGGGGTCCGTGGTGGTGACCCAGTTTCCATGAAGGGCATTATCATCGGCCGTGTCCACGACTTTGAACTAATACGAGGTGAGAGAGTCACGATCACCGCAGAGATTGAGGGTGAGTGGGAGATCCCAGTCGGCTCACTTGCGAGGCTCGGTAGCGCTGGCCTGTTTGGTGGGCGTACGCTTCTCATTGATCCCAGCGGAGCAACCGAATATTACGAACCCTGGGATACAGTTCAAAGCGCGAATATGCAGGTGGTGGATCTTCTGGATTCTGCCGGGGAACTTTCCGGCCAAGCCGGAGATGTAATGACCCAGATCGAGACTCTGCTTGATGCCGAGACGATTGGGGCGGTCCAGGGCAGTGCACGTGAACTTGAGGTTTTGCTTACTGAATTCGGGGATGGTGTTCGCGAGCAGCGTGAGGCACTCGGGTCACTTACTGAAAGTCTGAGTCGCTCAGCGGAAGGGCTTGAGGATGCTACAAGTGGACCTGAACTCGCTCGTGCTGTTGCCAGGGCAGATTCGGCAATGGCCATGCTCACGAATACTGGTGACAACTTAGACAGTGCAGCTGAATCACTGCGTTCAGTTCTGAATCGGATCGAAAGAGGGGAAGGGACTCTTGGTCGGCTTGTTCAAGATGACCAGCTCTACAACAGTCTCACTAGCGCGGCCGAGGGCATAACAGCATTTCTAGCGGATCTTCAAGAGAACCCTTCGAAGTATATCAATCTGTCCATCTTCTAGCGGACAGCTCTAAGAGACTACCAGCCCGGTGCTATGTTGAAGCCCCAGTGCCAGCTCTTTTGGGGTCGTTGCCAAGGGTACGCGTAGTAAGCTTCAACTATCAGAAAGCCCAATACATTAAACCTTGCAGAAACTCCCGTTGAGAAGACTGGTACGCGCTCATATCCGGAACGGCTGAATTCGAGTACCGGAGGATTGTCTGAGTCCCAAGCGAGGCCTGCATCTGCAAATGCCACAAGCTCAACAGGCACAAACTGGAAATTGATTAAGCCATATTGTTCGACACCGATCAACGGTATTCTGAACTCAAAGTTTGCGACTGCGAGTTGTTGACCCTGGAGGCGGTTGAAGGCCATACAAGTGCCTCCACTAGAGCTCGAACCTGGGGGACTACATTCGCTTGCGCTGAAACTCTGGTACGAATAGCCCCGGATAAATGTTTCGTAGCCCAGGAATAGAGGACGGAGCATACCAAAGCCGTCAGAGCTGCTTTCTTCAGGAGAGAGCCCATATCGACCGTAGTGAACTGTTCGCAAGCCGACAGTGAGGTTCTTGGTTGGAGCGAAATACCGGCGCCAATCAGCTATTACAGTCGTAAAGCTTGCGGTTCCTTGGGTTTGCTCAATCGAGAAGCGATACCGACCCCCGCGAATTGGTGACACGAATCCGAAGATGGCGTTATCACCTACGAGTGCCACTGAAGCTTGAGCCATAGTCAGTGGCTTAGGTGTCATAGAGTCCATGCTCTCTCGTTCCCACCCGATAATCTGACCGAAAGCGTTGGTGTAGTACTTCTCCAACTCTATGTCATAACTGTAGCGGACAGCGCCCAGGGAAACTTCGAAGCGTTGGGATGAAGAAAACGGATATGCGAGCTGGCCATTCAGAGAAGTAGTGAAGATCCGGAAGCGGTTTAATCCGTAGTAATCCCCAGATTCATCAGATCCGAAACTGTAGTAACCCATTTGGTATGGGATCCTTCCAGCACCCACACCCCAGTTCCATCGATTACTCAAGTTTGTATAGAACACCTCTCCGCCGATGTCCTTAAAGGTGCCTTGTGCCATGAGCGCAGCTCCGAGGACTCTGTCTCCCAGCATATCACTGAAATATGCTGAGGCGCCTCCACCCACGTAGTTGCCAAAGTTGTCAGTTCCAACACCGAGAGTGGGTTGGCCAACGAAATCAAGCGTAAGGCCAGACTCGTTACTCGACTCGTATTGTTCTACCGCTGAGCTCGGCCATGTGCTGGAAGGCAGTAGCCCGGTTTCTGCGTCAGCTAGGTATGTCGCTATACGGCTGAAGCGGTCTGGCATCGTTGGAGGGAGCTTACGACCTAGTTGGTCTTCAGGATTTTCGACTACTGAAACCTCAGGTATTTCCTCCTCTAATTCCTTTGTATAGACATGGAATTCAAGTTCGTCAAAGACTGTGTATGCAATCAGACCACTTCCTGGGGCTACACTCATTGCAGGTGCCAGATAAGTATGTCCGCTCACACCTGTTGCTAGGTTGGTTACTCTACTTATGCGGCTATTCTCAAGGCTCAACTTATAGATGTCACTGAAGCCATCTTGGTCGGAGATGAAGTAGAGGCTTTCACCATTATCCCCGAATTGCGGGTTGATATGCTTCACATTCCCGAATACCGGGATCGGCCTGACTTCGCCCGTCGCTACCTCGATCATGGCAAGCTGGAAACTGTTGTATGTGAGCAGCTCAAAATTGGTGGCTGCACCCCTATCGCTCGTGAAAGCGATGTGGTGTCCATCCGGTGACCACGAAGGTTGCAGGTCGGCGTACTTGTCTTGGGTGAGTTGAGTGGTCTCACTAGTCTCTAGATCGTAAAGAAAAAGATCGGTAACCCCCCCGACTGAGCCTGAGAATGCTATATAGCGTCCATCCGGTGACCAGGCAGGATTACTTACCGCACCAATACGCTCCTCAAACTCGATCCGACGCTGGACGACACCGTTTCGGGTTGCCGCTATAGCCATCTCGTTATTTCCGCCTGCGGATACGACGTATGCAAATTGTTCGGAATCTGGTGACCAAGTCCCAGACGAATCGATGTAGCGCAATGCCTCGACGTGAGGATCTGATTCGGCGCTTGCGAGTTTTCTGATGATCTCGCCAGTCCTGGTATCAGCCATGTAGAGGTCAACCGAAAAAATGTCTTTCTCAGAAAGGAAGGCTACATAGCGACCGTCTGGACTTATTGAGGGTTGGATGTTGACGCTTCCTGAGCCCGTACTTGGGGCAAGAAGCAAGTTTCCTTGATCTGAAGGAGCACTGCGGCCTTCCATGATCGGAAAATATTCTTCCTCTACCTTCTCCTTCCATCTCACCGAAAGTGTGTCCGTCGACAGCCCGAGCACGTCCTCGATTGCTCCTTCAAAACCAGCACGTAAGGCGCGTCGGTATATCGAGATGACTGCGTCATCGCCGTATGTGCCACCGATATAAGCCCACAGCGCCTGACCAAATCGATATGGAAAGAACCTCGATTCACGTGTCATCTGCTGAATCGTCGGCAGATCATCACGCCGAATCGCGTCACGTATCCACATCGCGGTTAGTGGGTCATCTCGCCCCACCGAGAGGTACTCGGCCATTCCCTCAATCAACCAGAGAGGTAAGGTCGATAATCCCTGCAAGCCTCCACCACGTCGTGATTGTGCGATGTTGTACTGGAATGCATGCACCAACTCATGACCGAGGACATGGTCTGTATCCCAATAAGACCCTGCGAGTGGCATGATTACTCGGTTCTTGAGCGATTCAGTTACACCGCCAGTGCCCTCGCCTATGAACCCCGAAAGTGTGTTCGTCTGTTGGAAGTCTGGATGATCGGCGTACAGGATAATTGGCTTTGTACGCTCAAATTCGTGCTGGAAGGTTCTCGCAAACCTCTCGTACCAACGCTCGCCCATTCTTGCGGCATCTAGGACGGCTTCAGTTTCCTCTGGATAGTAATGAATATCAAAATGTTCTGTGCGCAGGATCTCGAAATCAAAATCGTCAAACTGCACCTTGTTACGACCGAAGTATTGTCCTGATGCGCTTGGCGGAATGATTGCAAGAACCAAGGTCGCTAATCCGAGTGTCCATACTACCCTGGTTCGTTCTAACGTCATCTTAGATAGGAGTATCTTTCCCAACATGTACCGCCTCATCTGAAGTGCTGCCCAGTCTGCGAACTAGGACGAGTGCGTTTACTACCCTTTCACATACCGAGTATACCAATTAAAGGTTCGTTAGATGATTGGAGAAGTGTTTAGCAGAAGCTCCGGTAACGGACAACTAGTTCATCATACGTTGACTGGCTGGATGATCACCACCGAGATTCTTTAGGTTCTATGGCTGAAAAGCAAGCAAGATTCTTGCCACGGCTGTGTGGTCACGGATCCGGTACTTCTCAAGTAGTGAGCACTGTAATGAATAAACGACTCTCCTTGCTAGGATCGGCACTGATCTTCGTTGTCTTTGGTTGCCAGGATGCTGGCTCGCCGGCGCTGTCTGTCTCTCTTGAGGAAATGCACTCTCCCGCCTCCAGTCCAAGTGGAGAACCATTCCTGTCCTCTTCCGAGGACGGGGTCTATTTGAGTTGGCTGGAAGAGGTAACTCCGACGATGTACGAGTTGCGCTTCTCAATGCTCCAAGATGGTGAGTGGAATAAGCCAGGTGTAGTCGCCGCTGGTGACGATTTCTTCGTAAACTGGGCGGACTTCCCCTCAGTTCTACCGGGTCCCCAGGGCAGCCTCTGGGCACACTGGTTACAGCG
>CAJWPN010000075.1:0-8763 GCA_913045345.1 uncultured Gemmatimonadales bacterium | reverse complement strand
AAGGCATGGTCGCCGATATCACTGTACTCGACTTATCCGAGGTTCAGGACATGGCCACCTATGAGGCACCACACCAATACTCAGAAGGCACGGTGCATGTGCTTGTGAATGGAGTGTTCTCGATCCGGGATGGTGACGTCACACCCGACCTTGCAGGTAGGCCGCTTATGCGCGCTGGCCTAGTTTTCGGCAGCTCGGATTGAAATAGCTGCTATAGGCGTAGGGCTGGATATCCTTGCGTGAGTTATAGATACACTTCAGGCTAGAGTCGGCGATAACCAAAGCTGAGAGAAGGTTTTTCAGGACAGAAGCGATATGAATGGTCTAAGAATCTTTGTTCGTGAGATCCACCACAGATCTCTGTGGCAGGTATTGCTCTCATTCCTGATGTTTTCCGCAGTGAGCATCGAGATTGCAGACGTGCTCACCGATCGAGTTGGGTTACCTGATTGGACCACAGCCATGGTCATAGTAGTCCTTTCCATTGGATTGCCGATCGTTGTGGCCACGGCCTATATCCAAGGAGGCTTAAGGAAAAGAGAGGTACAAGCTCCGGCGCCAGAAGCTGACGCTCCTGAAACAACCACTGGAATTTCTTTAGATACTCCGACTGTCGACTCCACTCAGCAGCAGCGGGACCCAGGGATATCCAGTGCCGTCGCTACCCGCAGTCGGTCTAAGTTGGGTGGCTTGTTTACGTGGAGGAATGTGCTCCTCGGGACCGTTGGGAGCTTCACGCTTTTAGGCTTCTCAATCTTTGGATATTTCGTTCTCTGGAGTAGTGGTATTGGGCCCATGGGGAATCTCGTCGCCCAAGGAGTCTTTGAAGAGGGTGAGATGATTTTGCTCTCAAGCTTCGAAGACCAATCAGAGAGCGGTCTCGGCGATGTCGTCACAGAGGCACTTCGGGTTGATCTCCAAGAATCTGCGGTAGTAAACCTTCTTGCTCCGTCCGCTATATCTGATGCTATGGCACGAATGGGTCGTCCGAGTGATGCGGTCTTTTCAGCTGACGCTGCCCAGGAACTATCTCTGCGTGATGGCTATAAAGCCTACATCCAAGGTGAGGTGGCGGCAGTAGGGGGGGGATATCTCCTTACCGCTGCTTTAGTAGCAGGTGAATCTGGTGACATTCTCAAAGCATTCCGTGTTCCAGTCGACTCTGAAGATGACCTGCTCCAAGGGATCGATAAGCTTTCACAGGACATACGTGAAAAATCTGGGGAATCCTTAGGAACCATCAAGCGAGGAACCCCTCTGGCCCAGGCTACTACGGCTTCCTTGGAAGCCCTACGCCTCTATTCGGAAGCCAATATCATTTTTGATCGCTCCGCACTGTCTGCTCTTCCGTTGCTTGAGGAGGCAGTCGAACTAGATCCCGATTTTGCTATGGCATGGAGAAAGATCGCCGTAGTCCTGAGCAATACTGGCCTGGATCCGGAGAGAAGGCGTGATGCTTCAACTCGTGCGTTTGATTTGCGCAGACGCCTTACGGCCCGGGAGGCAGGGCTGGCTGAGGCGAATTATCGCACTTCGGTAGAAGACAACCCCGAAGGGGCTATCGATGCGTACTATCGCCTCCTGGATCGCTATCCTGATGAGTGGACTGCGATGAATAACGCTGGTCTTAACCTCTTGGAGTTAGGTCGGAATCAGGAGGCGCTCGAAATTCTCTCGCGAGCGTACTCAGAAGTAGTGAAACCCGCTCAGGTCCTTTACGGAAATCTCCTTAACGCTCAGTGGAATGTTGGACAACGCGAGAACGCCTGGAGGACACTCGAACAGATGGCTGAGGGCATACCTGATGCCTCAGCTAGATTTGTTTACCGGGCAGCACTCCTCGCCGGTGAACGTCGCTGGGACGAAGCTTTAGATGCCTTGGAGCAGGACGTGTCTGTGAACCCAGGGCAGTTGACTTCCCAGATTGAAAGTGTGACATGGATGGCTGGCGCATTGCTTGGCACCGGGCGCTATGCTCAAGCTCTATCACTTCTAGAGCGTTCGGAGCGAGCTGCCGTCGCAGCAGGATCGGACGAATTCTACATCAGTAGGCCGGGAAAGATGCGATTCGACCTCGCATATGCCCTAGAGGGTTCTGAAGAGGATGCACGTGATGTCCTTCAGACTATCGAAGAAACTGTGGTAGTAGATTCTCTGAGCCCTAGGGGCAACGGATGGAGGCAATTGACGGTCTTCCATGCTCTCCTTGGCGATGTTGAGCAAGCTGAGGAGATGTTTGGGATCTATGATCAGGGTGTAGCACCTGAAGAACGAGGATTGCAATATCGCGGACGGACTACGCTACTGGATGCAGTTCAGGCACTTGGCCAAGAGGATTACGCGGTGGCGGCAGAAGCGTTCGACATTCTGCAGAGTGAGGTCCGGTCCTGTGGCTCATTTTGTATCGATCTAGCGTCCTGGGGCATTGCACTCGAAGGTGCTGGGCGTACAGAAGAGGCTATCGACCGATATGAAGCCCATCTCTCAGAGGGGCCGCTTTTTTGGCATGTCGCCTTCACTCCCTGGACGCCCACTGTCATGGAGAGACTCGCTGGGTTATACGCAGAGCAAGGCGACGTGGAACGATCAGTTGAGATCCTCGAGCGCCTGGTTGCTCGATATTCGGATGGAGACGGTCCTTTCCTTGCTTATGTAGACAGAGCGCAAGGCCGTCTGGCTGAACTGCGAGAGTAGGCTTAGGCCGCTTACTTCGCCTTAACGCATGAAGAAGATCCTTGCTGAACTCAGTGCGATCGATAGTCCCCAGGAACGGGCTGAAGGATTTGAATTCGTAGTAAAGCGCATCTTAGAGACGGCGCCCGAGTTCCGATCGAATTTCAAGAATGTATGGCTCTGGAATAAGTATCCTGATCGAAGAGGTGCCGACCTTGGCATAGATCTCGTTGCTGAAAATAAGCAGGGTGAGCGAGTTGCCATTCAGGCAAAATCCTATGATCCAGACAAAAGGCTGAATTGGCCGGATATAAGCGGCTTCCATGATGATGCACTGGGTCGAGCAGAGATCGATCAACTCATGCTTATCACGACCACGGACAAGGTTTCAAGTACCGTGAAGAAGCAGCTAGAACAAGGGGAGAAACCTTGTGCGATTTGGGCGCGCTCTGATCTCGAAAATCTTGGTATCTCTCCGAGGACGAGCTTAGACACCCTGGCCTCATCTCTTCGCCCCGCTGCCACGAAATTCCGACCTAAGCGCCACCAGAAGACAGCGGCAACTAAAGCAGTTGCTCATCTTAGAGTTCATAAGCGTGGCCAAGTTCTCATGCCGAGTGGTACTGGTAAAACACTTATTGGGCTCTGGGCTCGGGAAGAGTTGAACGTCAAACGGACGGTTGTGTTCGTCCCATCCATCGCACTCCTAAGACAGACCTGGTCGCATTGGACCAAACACTCCTCTAAGGAATTCTATTCCGTTGCGGTTTGCTCAGAGAGTCGTGGTAGGGACAGCCTTGTCAGCGGTCCATCCGGTGCGGGCCTGCCGCCGACAACCAATCCCGACGTAATTGCCGACGCATTGGGCGTTAGGGGCCCGATCGTTGTTTTCGCTACATACGATGCGGCAGAGGTGATCGAAGAAGCTATTAAGGGGACGAAATGGTCCTTTAATCTTATGATCGCCGATGACGCTCATAACACAACGTCAGCCGGACTCACGGCATTCGCTCGTCCTTTGGATGATGAGAACATCCCGGCTAGACGCAGACTCTTTCTTACAGCTACACCGAAGATCGTGTCCAAGCGCAGTCATAAGCGTGGCAACGAAGAGAACCATCAGGTCCACTCGATGAATGACACTGAAGTCTACGGTGAGATCGTCTACAAACTCCCGTTTTCCGAGGCTCTCGAGAAGAACCTGGTGACTGATTACGAGGTGCTCGTAGTCGGTGTGGATGACACAGCCATCACCAAGGCCATTCGGGGTGGTAAGGCCTTGAAGATTGCGGGTTCAGAGATTGATGCAGGAGAATTGGCGGCTCACACCGTGATCCATAGGGGGATGAAAAAGAGCGGCGTCCGTCGATTGATCTCATTCCACAAAGGGGTTAAGCACGCCAAGAAGTTCAGCAAAAACATTCCTATTGTGAGAGAATTCTTAAGGAAAAATCGTAGGCGACCTGCCCAGGTCTGGGGTCATGCGGTATGGGGTGACATGCCCCTTGCTCAAAGGGAAGAGATCCTCGCTCGGCTCAATACCTTAGATGAGTCGGAATGCGGCATCGTATCCAATGCAAAATGCCTCGGGGAAGCCGTCGATGTGCCGACCATAGATGGCATCTCCTTCGTTCAGCCCAAACGCAATCTGATTGACATTGTACAGACGGTCGGCCGAGCCGTACGTAAATCCAAGAAGAAAGAGGGTAGAAGTACGATCATTCTTCCTCTCCCGATCCTGAACAAAAGGAGTCCGAAGGCCACGATTGAGTCTTCTGCTTTCGAGATGATTTGGCGCGTGTTGGAGGGACTACGTGCTCATGATGATAGGCTAGTAAAATCATTGGATGCGCTTCGAATGAAGCTGGGGCAGAAAAAAGGGAAAGGCAGCAGAATTCGCCTACCCAAGTTGACTCTGGATTTACCACGTTCCATAAACGCTAAGTTCGGTAATACACTACGACTCAAGGTACTCGAATCCTCAACCGATGACTTCTGGGAAGGATTGGGACACCTCAAGACCTACAGGGCCAAACTCGGTGACTGTAAGGTGCCCTACAAGTTCAAAACCAAAGACGGTTACAAGCTAGGTATCTGGGTGAGCAATCGCCGTCGGGACTACAAGAGAGGCAAGCTCCCGCAGGATCGGATTGATCAGCTCGATGCAATCGGGTTTATCTGGGATCTGAAGAACTAAGCAGGTGTGAGTGGTGAACTGTGAGTAATCTGTGCTCTACGATCATTCGAATGAAAAGGGTTGAGGTAATCTCTTGAAGGCCGGGGACGTTCTGAGTTATCTGGAAATGTGCTCATTTGAGAGTGCGTCTCTCCAGCGTGGCATGAATTTCCACCACGATGGTGCGGTTTCTGTCGTGCTCATGAGTACACGGGACGGGGCACCCTACGACGATCAGGTCGAAGAGGATGGGCGCGTGCTAATATATGAGGGTCATGACTTACCGAAGTTCAAGAATGGGCCAGACCCTAAGACTGTTGATCAGCCCATGCGGTTCGGATCTGGTTCATTGACACAGAATGGAAAATTCTTTGAGGCGGCCCATCGAGATCGTGAAAGTAAGAACGATCAGGAAGTTGTTCGTGTTTACGAGAAGGTCCGAAGTGGAATCTGGGTGTATAACGGGGCATTTGATCTTACTAAAGCTTGGATTGAAGCATCTGCCGGTAGAAAGGTCTTTAAGTTTCGATTAGAGCTTTTTGATTCAGGGTCCGTAGTTCAAGGTCCAGGCAATTTACCAGATCACACACGGTTGATTCCTTCTGCAGTCAAACAGGAAGTATGGAAACGGGATAAGGGATCCTGTGTGACTTGCGGCTCTCAAGATCATTTACACTTCGATCACATTATCCCCTTCTCAAAGGGTGGTGCTTCGATCTTATCCGAGAACATTCAGTTGTTATGCGCCCGTCATAATCTCGAAAAAAGGGACCGAATCGAGTAAACCGGGGATAGGTCGGGATTCGTACATAGCCAGCGCCCCCTGTTATGACGATCTTCTTCGCCCCGGTGTTGCCTCGGGATAGCTGTAACATCACTGCCTAGGAGAAGACTGATGGCGAAGCGTGCATGGATGGTCCTCACCCTCTTCATCATGTGTGTGGCGATGCCCGCACCCGTGACGGTGTTTGCTCAAGACGAAGAAGAGGTCGACGAAGAGACCAAGCTTCTTAAAGAAGGCCTCCCGCTCACCCCAACCCGGATGCTCACGGAATCATTTACGGAAGGCTCGTGGATATCCTTGGACATCAGCCCGGACGGTGGGACGATTGTGTTCGATCTCTTGGGTGACATCTATACGATGCCATTTTCAGGGGGCACGGCCGAGGCACTTACACAGGGCATGGCATTCGACGGCCAACCACGCTTCAGCCCAGATGGCAACCATGTAGTCTTCGTCTCAGATCGAAGTGGTGGACAAGGCGTCTGGACGATTTCGGTTGATAAAGCCGACACCACTCGTATCACGAGAGGTGAAGACAGTTCTTATCAGTCTCCTGAGTGGACACCGGACGGTGATTATATCGTCGTGACCCGACAGGGCCCGGGTCAGGGCAAGCTTTGGATGCACCACAAGAATGGCGGAAGCGGCGCACAACTTATCGACGAACCGGACAACGCTCGAACAACCGGAGCGGCTTTCGGTGATGATGATCGCTATATCTGGCACGGCAGGCGGACGGGAAGCTGGCAGTACAACTCCGGTGGCAGTGACTACCAACTTTGGGTTTACGACCGCGAAACGGGAGAAAGTACTAACCGCAGCGGACGTTACGGTGGTGCGTTTCGGCCTACGCTGTCCCCTGACGGACGCTGGCTTGTGTACGCGAGTCGTCACGTCTCGGAGACTGGACTACGTATTCGTGACCTATCCAACGGAGAGGAACGTTGGCTCGCATACCCAATCCAAAGAGATGACCAAGAGAGTAGAGCATCTAGGGATGCCTATCCCGGGATGTCTTTCACGCCTGACTCCAGGGAAGTCGTGGCGTTTTATGGCGGCAAACTCTGGCGGGTCCCACTAGATGGATCTTCTCCGATCCAGATTCCGTTTTTGGTTAACGCAGAAGTACCGATGGGCCCTGAGGTCGATTTTGATTATCCGATCGAGGATACACCGACCTTTGTAGCGAAACAGATTAGGGATATCGCACCATCACCTGACGGCGAGCGTTTGGCGTTCACAGTGATGAGCGAACTCTATGTGATGGATTACCCGGATGGTGAGCCGTCGCATATCGCGGAAATGGATGCGAATGCCTCGATGCCTGCTTGGTCACCAGATGGAGAACACATCGCGTTTGTGACGTACTCCGATGCAGATGGAGGTCATCTGTATTCCGTGGGCAGTGATGGTGATGATCTCGAGAGGATCACGACTGAGAGTGCTTTTTATGCTGAGCCAGTCTGGTCGCCGGACGGAGATCGTGTCCTCGCAGTGCGAGGACCTAGACGCGCTTACGAAGAGGCAGTCAGTCAAAGTGTGCCGAGGGGTGCAGTGGAACTAGTATGGCTGCCAAGCGAAGGTGGTGACGCGACGGTCATCGCTCCGATTTCGGGACTCAGAAGGCCACATTTCACTGAAGGCTCCGATCGGATCTATGCTTTCCAGGGTGGTACTGGCTTGATCTCGATGCGTTGGGATGGAACGGATAGCCGTGAGCACGTTCAAGTGCGTGGCTCAAGCGGCGGTGGCGGAGGCCAAGGTACCGCAGCTGGCTTGATTCTGATGGCACCGAGTGGTGATCAGGCACTCGCACAAGTTGGTAACCAACTCTACGTCGTCACGGTCCCAACCGGTGTTGGCGCTGAAGCTCCAACGATCTCGGTCGCGAATCCTGATAATGCTTCGTTCCCAGCCTCACAACTCACAGATATCGGTTCACAGTTCCCGGCCTGGGGTCCAAACGCAGAAGAAGTGCATTGGGCGCTTGGTAACGCGCACTTCGCCTACAACCTTGATGCAGCCCAAGCATTCGCGGACAGCATTGAGGCACTAGAAGATTCTGCGGATGAAGACGAAGAGGATGATGAGGACGCAGAAGACGAGGCTACGTACCAACCTACGGAGACTCGGATCCGGATCGAGGTTGATCGGGATATCCCGTCAGGTGAGGTCGCGCTGACCGGTGCACGAATCATCACAATGAACGGTGACGAAGTGCTCGAGCGTGGTGACATCTTGATCCGTGACAATCGTATTGCTGCCGTAGGCCCGAGTGGCTCACTCAACATACCGGGAGGTGCAGAGCAGATTGATGCATCAGGTACGACCATCGTGCCTGGTTTTGTTGATACGCATGCTCACCTGAGGGGCTCGTTCAACGTACACCGTGCCCAGCCGTGGTCGTATGCCGCGAACCTAGCCTACGGGGTTACAACCGCACGTGATCCTCAGACTGGCTCAAGTGATGTACTCAGCTACGAAGATTTCACGCGCGCCGGAAGAATGCTCGGCCCACGCATCTATAGCACGAGCCAGGGCGTCTTCTCAGGTGAAGGCATCAGCAGTCTCAATGAGGCCAGAGATGTCCTAAGGCGCTATTCGGACTACTTCGATACCAAGACCATCAAGATGTATGGCGCAGGTAATCGGGAGGTCCGGCAGTGGATCATCCAGGCCGCGTACGAGCTTGAACTCATGCCCACTACCGAAGGAAGCCTCGATCTGCAATTGAATCTCACGATGGCCCAGGACGGCTACTCCGGAGTTGAACACAATCTCCCTTCGGTACCTCTCTACAACGATATCACGCAGCTGTTTGCCCAATCGAATACCGCAACCACACCAACCATAGTGGTTACGTACGGTGGGCCTTGGGCGGAGAATTACTACTTCACAAATACCGACGTTCTCAGGGACGAGAAGCTTGCGACCTTCACTCCGTTCGAGGAGATCTATCAGAAGGCAGCACGGCGTGTACCCGGTTGGTTCGATGAATCTCAGTACATCCACAAAGAGATCTCAGATTTCCTTGATGACGTGGTCGAGGCTGGAGGAAGGGCAGGGGTAGGTAGTCACGGTCAGCTCCAAGGGCTCGGATATCATTGGGAGCTCTGGCTCGTAGGATCGT
>CAJWPN010000074.1:0-9008 GCA_913045345.1 uncultured Gemmatimonadales bacterium | reverse complement strand
CCATGAGTTTTCGTCAGAGATCATGGAGGCAGCATGGACGGAATCGAACGCCTACCTAGAAGAGCAGGCTGCGGCTGATCCTGTATTTCGGACGGTGTTTGAGTCCTTTAGTGCGTTTCGAAACCAAGCGTTTCCCTATTCCGCAGGGAATGAGGGTTCGTACGCGAGGTTTACGTTCCCAAAAATCGAAACGGGGTGAGTAGCGGTAACTCGTGAAAGACTGTGCCTACCCCATCACGTAAGTTCAGTCTCTAGGGCTCTATAACAGTACCAAGCAGCTGCACTGCGCCAGGGCCGGTAAAGATCACCCAGTGGTTTGAGTTCTCTTTTACTCAGACCCTCTGCCATACCCTGCACCTTGGCGTAACCTACCCTCACTGCCAAATCACCCACTGGCCACACATCCGGACGGTGTAATCGAAATATAAGGAACATATGTGCCGTCCATTCACCGATTCCTTTTACGAAGGTCAGTCTGCTCACGATTTCTTCATCAGATTTTGTCTCTAGATCATGCACTTCTAGTTCGCCGGACTTGATCTTTGTCGCCAAATCACGAATCGCACGCATTTTGTTACCGGAAAGCCCGGCACCGCGCATAGTAGACTCTGATAAGCGAAGAACGTTATCTGGAGAGACGTCACGACCCACGGCTTCAATGAATCGCCCGTGAATCGTGCGAGCCGCCTTACCAGCAAGTTGCTGATGACAGATTGCCCTAACCAAGTAAAAGAAGGGTGTGGCGTCTGATACGGGTAGTTGTATCGATCCGATACGTCTCACCCAAGGGCCGAAGGCTGGGTCGTTTTTCAGCTTCTTGTATCCACCGACCCAGACGCGAGCAAGCTTTTCCTCAGTCATGGTGACACGCTCTAGAAAAGTCGGTAGACGCCCTCTCGATTATTTCGGAACTGTCACCCATATCAGTCCGGCAAGAACAACGAGCTGGATCGCGATAAATGGCACCACCCCTTTGTACATCGAGGTTGTTGGTATCTCAGGAGGAGTAACTCCCCTCAAATAAAAGAGACTGAATCCAAATGGAGGTGTGAGAAATGATGTCTGGATATTTACTGCGAATACTATCCCAAGCCACGTCAGATCTATACCTAGGATCACGGCTGGCGGAACAATGAGCGGAACAATGATGAACGCGATCTCGAAAAAATCGATAAAGAACCCGAGGATAAAGACCACTATATTAACGAGGATCAGAAAGCCCAAGGCTCCACCAGGGATACCTGTTAATGCACTCTCAATCCAAAGATCTCCGTCTAAGCCACGGAATACGAGAGCAAAAGCAGTTGAGCCAATCAGAAGAAACACCACCATGATCGTGAGGCGGCTCGTATCCTCCATCGCTAACCTAAGTGCCGACATCGTCAGTGACCTATTGGCCATCGCAAGAAGCATCGCACCCACAGCACCAAGCGCTCCCGCTTCCGTTGGTGTCGCGATCCCAGCAAAAATACTGCCTAGAACAACAACGATGAGAATGAGAGGTGGAAGAAGTGATAGCACTACCTGCTTAGCCAGCTCCATCCCCGAGGAACGCATGTGTTCCGGTAGGGCTGGAGCAACCGTCTTATTGAAGAACGCGAGAATCGCAACGTAAGTCGCATATCCTCCGGTAAGGATGAGCCCCGGAACCAAAGCATTGCGAAAAAGATCCCCAACACTCACACCCATCTGATCACCAAGTACAATCAGAACAATCGATGGCGGAATGATTTGTCCTAACGTACCCGCAGCCGAGATAACCCCAACGCTAAGTTTCTCGTCATACCCATTACGCAGCATAACAGGGAGCGAGATTAACCCCATCGCTGTCACGCTGGCCCCAACCACACCGGTTGCAGCCGCCAGCAACGCGCCCACAAAGATCACTCCTATAGCCAGGCCACCACGAAATCGTCCGAACAAAACTCCGATTGTCTCGAGAAGTTGCTCTGCTAGCTTGCTCTTCTCTAGCACTATTCCCATAAAGATAAAAAACGGAATAGCAAGCAGCACTTGGTTCGACATAGTACCGAATGTCCGCTCCGGAAGAGCGTATAGGAGTACAAGATCGAATTGACCAAAAATCGATGCTAACCCCGCGAATATCAGTGCTGTACCAGCCAGCGCGAATGCCACTGGATACCCACTGAAAATCATAACAAGGACCCCAATAAACATCGCGGGTCCCCACAGGTTCATGGGCCTGCTCCATGCTGCGATTCGACGCCTGAGGGTTCTTGGTCACCGTCACTTCTCAGAATGCGCAACTGCTTTAAGATCTGGCTGTAGCCCTGGCCAACCAGGAGCACAAAAGAGAGCAAAATCACCATCTTGATCGGGTACCGAGGGAGGCCACCAGGGTCTGGTGAGATCTCACGTATTGACCAGGAATTTTGGACTGCTGGCCATGACACGTAGAGCATTACAATGCAGAACGGGATGAGAAAAAGAACGTGCCCTACAAGGTCTATCCAAGCACGTTTCTTCGGGTTGAGCTGTGAATAGAGTACATCCACACGAACGTGTACGTCATGTCTTAGCCCGTATGCTGCACCCAGAAGAAAAATCAAGCTAAACAGGTACCACTGTAACTCAGTTGTAGGGGTAAGGTTCAGCGAAAGCCCCAGGCCTCTTGAGGAATATCTGAGAATCGCAGTTGCTGCTCCTACGAGAACCATAACCAACGCCAGCCAGCGAATTATGGCGCCGATCCTCTCGTTGATGCCGTCGATGGCCTTGGCCACTCTACTCAGGATAGACATGGCCGGGATGATGGGCTGCCTTTCAACTATAGGCAATGAGTCTTAGAGAACGTATCCACCATCAACCGTGATAATCGCTCCGGTGATATGCCGAGCTGCCTCGGAGCAAAGAAACAGAACCACACCCGCCACATCTCGCGGATCACCCAAACGGCCAAGTGCGGATCTGTCTCGAGCTTGGTCTAGAATCTCAGGTGACACACCTTCGGTGAGTCTGGTTGTACGCACATAACCAGGAGCGACAGCATTCACATTGATGTTCTTTGGCCCCAGCTCAACTGCGCTGCTACGAGTTAGGCCGATGAGACCAGCCTTCGAGGAAGAATAATTGGAGATACCGAACTCGGTACGCATTCCATGCACCGATGTGATGTTGACAATCTTCCCATATTCTTGGGCACGCATTGTGGGGGCTACAGCCCTCGTGAAGTGAAAGGCCCCGTCCAAATTAGTTCTCAGCACAGCCTCCCAATCATGATCAGTCATACGCCACATCGGTGCATCACGTCCGATCCCAGCGTTGTTCACCAGAGCATCAACGCCCCCGAGTTCTTCCTCCGTCTCCGACACGAAGGAATTGACGTCACTTGATTCCCTTACATCGCAAGAGCGGGAAAATACTTGTACTCCCATCTGTCGTAACTCACTCGCTACCTCTTCAGCTTCACTATGAGATCGATCTCCGTCATCCAGATAACAAAAGGCTATATGGGTGCCACACCGCGCGAGTTCCAAGGCAACTGCACGACCAATGCCACTCGATCCTCCGGACACGATTGCGACTTTCCCGCTCAGGTTTTCAACCTGAAGAACAGGCTGGGTCTGAGATTCTGTCGTGACCTCGTCGAGGAGTGCCTCGACGGCGTCCGTCGCTGTCTCAGGGAGTGGAGAATCCGACATAAGACACCCTATCAATTAGAAGGGCTACTTCGCAATGTCAGTACGAATTCTGCTCTATGCGTTGACGGTCACTCTAAGCATTGAGAAAAGTCTAGGAAAGTAATGTGCTAGATCATCCTAGCGATTATCCACAAGCTCCTAAGCTCCAAGCCGATTCAGGACAGAAATCTCTGATCATCCATAGCGACCCTCAATATAGTCGGCTGTCTCTTGTTCCTGGGGTGCCAAAAAGACTTGTTCGGTTACACCGTGCTCAACCATTCTGCCTAATAGCATGAACGCAGTCTCCTCACTCGCCCGTTTGGCTTGGGCCATATTGTGAGTCACAATCAAGATCGTATAGTCTCCGTGCAGTTCCCAGATGAGTTCTTCTAGCGCCTCGGTAGCCTTGGGGTCTAATGCCGAAGTAGGCTCGTCCATAAGAATCACGGTTGGCTTTACCGGTAGAAGTCTTGCAATACAAAGCTTCTGCTGCTCTTCAAGCGATAGTCCAGTAGCCTCTCGGCCAAGTCGATCTTTCACTTCATCCCAAAGCAGCACACGACGGAGTGCACTCTCGACGATTTCGTCCTCTTCTTGTTTGTTGAACTTCTCATTGGCTCGGTGAATGCGGTGCGCAAAAAGCACGTTATCTCGCACTGACAGTGGTAGAGGGTTAGGACGCTGAAATACCATTCCTACGTGACGCCGAAGTTGGGCCAATTCAACCTCGTCACCCAGTATGTCCTGATCGAGGACATGGATCTCTCCAGTCGTACGGACATAGTCACCCAATCGCTCATTGATCCGATTCACAGCACGAAGCAGCGTCGTCTTACCGCACCCCGATGGTCCTATGAGTGCAGTGATCGATCCTCGCTTAACCTGAAGATCGACCTCGAAAAGCGCCTGGAAATCTCCGTACCATAGGCTGACGTTCTGGATGTTGATCGCAAGCGGAGTGGGCTCAACCAAAACGGCCCTCCAGATAATCCAAAGTGCGCTGGTCTTCTACTTTTCCGTTAAAAAGATCTTCTGTTTCTCCTACTTCTATTAACTCGCCACTAAGGAAGAAAGCAGTGCGATCAGCTAGTCGGCGAGCCTGCTGTACAAGATTCGTCACCAGTATGATGGTGACCTCCTGCTTGAGTTCCTTGAGAACATCCTCAATACGCATCGTGGTCACGGGATCGACCGCAATGGAAAATTCATCAAGTAGCAAGAGTTCTGGATTCTGAGAAAGTGCTCTAGCAATCGTGAGCCGCTGCTGCTGTCCACCAGAAAGCATACTGCCCAGTGCGGTGAGGCGGTCTTTTACTTCATCCCAAAGTGCAGCTCTTGTAAGGCACCGCTCCACGATTTCATCAAGAGCGCCCTTTCCCTTAATACCTGAAAGCCTTGGCGCTAGCGCCACGTTGTCATAGATGCTCAACGGTAGCCCTACGGGCAGGGGGAAAACGACACCAATACGGCGGCGCAGTGCAAAGACATTCTTAACCTCAGAGATATCACGACCACCGAATACGATCGATCCTTCGACCGTCATATTCTCCTGTAGTATCTCCATTCTGTTTAAAGTCCTGAGAAAGCTCGTTTTCCCACTACCCGCAGGTCCGATGATGCCGAAAATCTCGTGCTCGCGAACATCTAGAGAGACACCGGAAAGGGCGAGTTGGTCACCATATGAGATGCTCAGGTCTCTGACGGAGAGCTTTAAGTCCTCACCTACCACTTCTTTTTGCCTCTCAAATAACTCCGGAACGTGATCGATATCGCATTCATAAGCAGAACTAGTGTGATCAACGTGAGAGCCGTTCCGTACTTCAGTTCATCGGGCACACCAGGCACAGCGGTTGAGATGACAAATAGGTGCATCGACATCGCCATCGTCTGATCAAAGACGCTGAGAGGGAGGAATGGGAAAAAGAATGCTGCACCCGTAAACATGATCGGTGCGGTCTCTCCGGCTGTTCTAGATACTTCTAGAATCACCCCGGTCAGGATGCCACTAATAGCATTAGGAAGCACGACAGTCCTGATCGTTTGCCAACGAGTAGCGCCCATATTCCAACAGGCTTCGCGGAAAGCCAGAGGCACCGCTTGAAGAGACTCCCGGGTTGCAACAATCACCACCGGCAGTGTCATAACTGCGAGCGTCAGGCTTGCTGCTAGGATACTCGTACCAAATCCGGCAAAGATCACAAAGGCACCAACACCGAATAGTGCATGCACGATTGAGGGGACGCCTGCCAGGTTTATGATCGCGAGGTTTATTCCCCGGGTCAGCCAATTATCCGGCGCATATTCTGAAAGGTAGACAGCCGCCGCAACGCCAACTGGTACAGAAGCAATTAGCGCTACTGCTACGAGCCACATCGTGCCTATAAGCGCCGGGAAAATCCCGCCCGCAGTCATCCCATCACTGGGATGGGAGAAAAGGAATTCAATCGAAATCGCCGGGCCTCCGCGTACTATAAGAACCGCGAGAATGACCCCGACAGGTATGACCAGTATGAGAGTCATCAAGCCAAACAGGGCCCTGAATAGCCACTGAAGTCTGCGATTGTGAGCGTTGAGGTTCGTCGCGCTAAACATCGAAGGTTCCACAGCTAGAGCCTTGTCCGCATCAGAGTGGTTCACCTTTTCTTAGCCCCTCTAACCACAAGATCTGCCGTAAGGTTGATGATGAACGTCACGACAAAAAGCAGGATTCCCAGCGTAAACAGGGCCTGATAATGCTCTGATCCAGTCGCAGTTTCTCCAAGTTCTGCCGCTATCGTTGCCGTAAGAGCGCGCACTGAATCAAATGGACTTGTGGGGATATTTATGGAATGCCCACTCGCCATAAGCACCGCCATCGTCTCCCCGAAACCGCGACCTACTCCGAGTAGAACAGCCGCGACAAGCCCATTCTTAGCCGCAGGGAGTACAACCTTAAAAATCACCTGCCACTTTGTGGCACCCATAGCTTCAGCCGCCTCGCGGTAGGTATCTGGAACCGCCTTGAGTGCGTCTTCAGCAATTGTCGTCATGATCGGGGCAGCCATTAGGCCAAGGATAATGCCCGAATTGAGGACCCCGAGCCCAACGGGAACATTGAACAGCTCAATAATGAGTGGGTTCATGATCGATAGACCGATGAAGCCCCATACAACCGAGGGGATGGCAGCTAGTAGTTCCACCAACACCTTGAGTACCTCGCGGAGTCTACCTGTGGCGAATTCCCCTATGAAAATTGCAGCGCCAAGAGAAAATGGGACCGAAACCACCATCGCGAGACCCGTTACGCTAGCAGTTCCGGCTATAAGCGCGAGCACTCCGTAGGTTGGCTCTCGCAGTGACGTTGGTCGCCAGGCCGGACTCCCAAAAAATTCACGCACATCAAGGGGGCCTGAGATGAAGCCTACACCCTCTTTTGTGATGAAAACAAAGATCCCTATGATGAAGATGATCGCAGAGATACCGCCCACAAAAACTAAGAACGCTATCGCCTTATCTGCGTACCAATCCCGTCCACGGTGATCAAGATCCATCGATGCAGGAGGTTTGGCTTGCTCAGCGAGCATCCGGCCCCGCCAAAGTCTTCATGAGATCCTGAATACGGACTGCTACCATCTTATATAGGTCCTCTAGGACCTCCTTCGTGAACCCCTTCGGGATATCAATTGGCCATTCTAGAACGATCGTTCGGAATGGAACTTCATTGATGTGCTCCAGCACACCTTCTTCGAGGGCTATAATCACATGATAAGGCTGGACAGAATCTAAGGGGGTCTCGAAGGCAGAGGGCATCTTATGCCCCACATCCATTCCACGTTCATCCATGAACTCAATAAGAGCGGGATCAAGCTCGGTAGCTGGGTTCACTCCTGAGCTCGTATATATCCCGCTCTTAGGGTAAGCTTTCTCAGCATAAGCTTCTGCGATTTGACTAGCCCGATTATTCTCGTGACCCACAAACAAGATCCGGTGGATGCGTGGTTCACGTTCTTCCCCTGTAATCGAGAAGATCGCCTGCTCACTGATGTTATCCGCCTGCTCAGAAACCCGCTTGAGTAGATTGTTGATTCTGACTAAAGCAAAGCTGTCTCTCAGGGGGACCGCACGGTCATTTGCGAGTTCCACCAGATGACCCAACACTGTGCTCAGTGTCACATCTATAGGGCGAACCAACCCCTCATGCATCTCTAGTGCACGCCCAAGATCTTCCTCAAAGAATGAGGCCAGGGCTTCTCCCAGCGCATGTCGTGCCTGCTGAGCAATTATTTCGATATCACGAGTGACACTTTCCGGTGGGGGCACTGTCAACTGTAAAACTTCTCTGCCGATTGTTCCCGCATAGTCACCGATCCGTTCCAGTGCCACGTTGAGTCGGAGGACAGCAGAGGCGAAGCGGAGGTGTCCCGCACTGGGCGCATGTCGGATGATGAACGCGTGACACAGATAGTCGATTTGTTTGATCCGGCGATTCACCTGACGGTCACCCAAGATCACTTTGTTCGCCAGATCCTTATCCCATCCAATGAGCGCTTGAACGGTATCTCTTACCTGATCTTCAACGAGTACGGCTACCTTTTGAAACTTTCTTCGAACTTCATTGAGATCGGCCTGCATTCGCTCTTCATATTGAGCTTTCATGCTGAAATGTGCCTCAGTCTCTGGCAGAAAGAACGGGCATCACGCGCAGTTCACTGAACCGGCAGGCGCATAGCCCTTATCTAGTATGATACACTGAGCTTCTTCGGTGAAAATCCAATCCATGTATTCTTTGATCATACCGCTTGGCTCCCCAGCGGTATACATCAAAAGTGGTCTTGCGATAGGATATGTTCCGTCGATCGCACTCTCCACAGAAGGTGACACACAGTCCCCTCCTTCGGCCGATGAAACACAGGGCATCTCAACCTCTTCAGTAGCGTAAGCAAGGCCACTATACCCTATCGCACACGGCGTATTCGCTACTAGGTCGACGACCTCTGATGACCCATTCATATCACGCGAACCCAGCTTAAATTCGGCGCTAGCTAAGACTGCCTCTTGAAAATAAGTGTACGTTCCGGAATTGTTCTGCCGGCTCACCCTTACGATCTCATCGCTTGAGCATCCTGGCACACTCACACCCAGTTGGCTCCACGTTTCGTACGCTCCACCTTCTGCATAAATCTGCGAAAGCTGTCCAGTGGAAATTGCATGTATCGGATTATCAGGGTGAAGGAATACGGCGAGGGCATCGAAGCCCACGACATGCTCAATCGGATCGATTCCTCGGGCAAGCGCTTCGTCAAGCTCACTTTCTCTCATTGCCCGGCTCGCGTTCGCAATATCCACTGTCCCATTGATCATCGCACTGATGCCCGTCCCAGAACC
>CAJWPN010000073.1:0-9296 GCA_913045345.1 uncultured Gemmatimonadales bacterium | reverse complement strand
CTTACTATCAGGCATTAATCCACAATGACTTAGCTGATAATCTCAAGAGGGTCGTCTGCGCGTTTGCCTGACACTTTACGAAGGGTACGATCCCCATAGAACATTCGAATGTACTTAGCCTGAGTTTGGGTAACCTTACGAACAACCCACACTAAGTGTACATAATTGGGCTCACGCGGCTCAGTCCGAAGCCTAAGGCCCACCTCCCAAGGCAATCGGTCAGCCTTGCGATTATTACAGGACGAACAGCTGGTTACAACATTCTCCCAACTATTGTCCCCGCCTCGGGACAGCGGTTTGATGTGGTCTCGGGTCAGAAATTGTCTGCCCTTGAGGTCAGACTTTCGTCTTCCACAGTACTGGCATGAATAGCCATCACGGGCAAAGAGAAAAGTATTCGTGACTTGCCTTTTAAATCTCTGTGGCACATGGACATAGCGGATGAGACGGATCACTGTAGGACAAGGGATCACCCGCCGTTCAGAACGGAAATCCCTACCTGAGTCCTTCTCAAGGATTTCAGCTTTACCATCCAGGACTAATCGCACAGCTCTTCGGGCTGGCACAATGGTCAGTGGCTCGAAAGACGCATTTAAGGCTAAGCAGCTCACCACATCTCCAGATATCGGTACCAATTAGCTCAAGAAGCTGAGCAGTTCGAAGGTACGCCGCGATTACCTGCCACTGCAATATTACAGATCAGCCCATCGGATGTGGGGCTCGATAACCCTCGGAATTCCAGGGTTAGCACATTGCTGAACCTTCCAGAGAACCGTCTAAAGTAAGGCGACAGGGTCTCGGTCCACAGCCAACCGAACATCTCCACCAGGGACCTTGAATCCATCGATCAAAGCGCGCACGACTTTTCCGATTGCACCGGGTGAGGTGCTGCGTAAAAAGAAATGCCAACGCCACCGGCCGTGGAGTCGTTCAATCGGGGCCGGTGCCGGTCCAACCAATTCAACACCTCTAGATTCTTCTAGATTTTTCCGTCGAAGCCACCGACGTACCCATTCGGCTCCAGCTTCTGCGCTCTTAGCAGCCGCCCTTTGATCCGGACTACTGAGTATCACGTTGACCATTCTCAAATGGGGTGGATACCGCGGTGTCTCACGCGCGGATGACTCTCGTTCGGCAAAAGCTCTAAAGTCATGAGCGACTGCAGCCTGAATTGCGTAGTGATCAGGAAGTGAAGTCTGAATCAGAACCTCACCCCCTAGCTTACCCCTCCCTGCCCTCCCAGCTACCTGACTAAGAAGTTGGAAGGTCCGCTCACTAGCTCGGAAATCGGGTAAGTGGATCCCGACATCTGCGTTCACTACACCTACTAAAGTTACACGTGGAAAATCGAGACCCTTTGCGATCATCTGAGTGCCAAGCAAGATATCAACATCTCCCTTAGCCACCCGGTCGAGTATCCGTTGATGGGCCCACTTTCCAGAAGTCGTGTCTACATCCATCCGTGCAATTCTAGCAGATGGGAACGTCTCAACAGTGACCCGTTCGACTTGCTCAGTACCCAACCCGCGATAGGAAAGGTCTACAGACCCACATCGGGGGCACCGGTCGGGGGCTGGGGCGTCATAGCGACAGTGATGACAAACCATTCGTCGCGCAGCTCGGTGATACGTCAGTGAGATTGAGCAGTTCAGACATTGTTCAACCTCACCACATTCCCTGCACTGAATGAATGAAGAGTAGCCACGACGATTTAGTAGCAAGATCACTTGCTCTGCTCGTTCTAGTCGTGCATCTACTGCGGAGACCAATTCCGAGGAAAGCACTCCACTACCACGTTCATTGATACGAGACACGTCATCGGATCCTCTTTTTTTGACCCGCAGGTCAACCACTCGTACCTCTGGAAGTCTTGCTCCACCGACACGTTTCATGAGTTGCAGGTGTCGGAACTTACCGGTACGGGCATTGCTCCAGCTTTCTAAAGATGGTGTGGCGCTGCCCAGCACACATACAGCTCCAGTTTGACGTGCGCGAACAACAGCAAGGTCTCTTGCCAGGTAACGGGGTGCCTCCGACTGCTTGTAGCTTCCATCGTGTTCTTCGTCCACAACGATCACACCAAGATTAGAGAGGGGTGCGAAGAGTGCAGAACGTGCACCCACCGCGATACGACGCTGGCCAGTATTCAAGCTCCGCCAGGCATCGTAGCGTTCTCCGTCAGAGAGACCGGAATGCAGAACAGCAACCTGGTCATCAAACTGTGCACGAAATCTTGAAACAGTCTGCGGTGTAAGCGCGATCTCGGGAACAAGAACGATCGCACTCTGACCACGATCGAGGGCCTCACGGAGAAGCTCAATGTATACGAGCGTTTTACCAGAACCAGTGATACCCTGCAAAAGAAACGGTATAGGTACATCTTCATCGAGCGCACTAATCAGAGCGTCGATCACATTCCGCTGATCCTTCGTAGGAATAAGAACTGGTGGCTTAGTTATTGGAGTATTAGCGAATGGGTCACGAAGCTGTTCTTCATCGAAGATTCCAACTAATCGCTTTGACTCAAGACCTTTGATTACCCCACGACTGAACCCTTCTCCTTTAAGCATATGTGTTAACTCAGAGGCACCTCCCGAGCGTTCTAATGACTCATATGCCTCTCGCTGCCGCGGAGTCCTGGCAAAAATGTCGTCCCGTACTTGTAGTGAGCTGAGTCGGTCGATTATCCGGACTACCTTTCTTGTTTTCACTGGCGGCTTTGATGGCGATACCATTTCGTGACCGAGGACACCCTGTGCTAAAAGAGATCGAATCTCAGGCCATATTGAACCCATCCCTAGCTGCCGCCGGAGTGTCCGAACCCGAAGTGGTTTCCCATGATGTTCTAGGGCGGTTACCACACGCTCCTCTCTAGATCGACGTTTGTTGAGAGGCGGATCTTCCAGCAGCCTGACGTAGTTTCGCGAAACATCTGAAAGTACAGCTGGCAAAGCAGTGCGGAGCGCTATGCCCAAGGGGGCGACGTAATACTCAGCCATCCATCGGCAAAGGTCGAGAAGTTCTACAGGTAATTGTGGTGAGTTATCCAGGATGGAGAGCACTGGACGTATCTGCTTGATTTCTGGTGCAGAACCTGGGCCAACCACCCAACCGATATGTTCCTGCCGTCGAAACGGAACCAGGACCCGTGTTCCTAGGGGTGGCTGAGATTCTGTATTGATCCGGTACGTAAAAGTGCGATGTATAGGGAGAGGAAGGGCCACATCCACCCTGAGTTCCGGGTTAGTCAACCTGACAGCCCTTTTAAAAAGATCCCGAAGTTAAACATCCATTAGCAAAAAGATTTCTTGCTGGATATCCCCGGGGGTAACCTCTGGACCATCTGGCCCCCAATAGACGTTAATCTCACTTCGAATTCCGATCTCGTCAGGGATGTAAATACCGGGTTCAACAGAGAATCCTATTCCTGGAACAAGCAACCTGTCATCTCTCGTCTCCAGATTATCAAGGTTCGGACCGCTTCCGTGGAGGTCTATGTCCATCGAGTGCCCAGTCCTATGCACGAAGTACTCACCATAACCACGATCTTCAATTAGGGCCCGGGCAACTTGATCGACCTCGTAGCCACGTACTTCTCCTCCTGATTCAAACTGTTCTCTCAGAAATGTGACGGCTGCGTCCCGAGCATCTCTCACAGCACTCCAAATCTCCTGGGTGCGTGAATCAACTGCACCACTCATAAGGCCCATCCAAGTCTGGTCGGCAAAAACTGCTCCATCAAACGCTCCCCAAAGATCAATCAACAGCAAATCTCCTGCTGCGATCATCTCTCCTTCTCCCTCTGGAGAGTAGTGGGGATCTGCCGCAGTTCGACCGATCGCAACAATGCAATCCGGACTTACTGTGAGCCCACGACCATGAAGCTGTGAGCGGATCCAGTCTGAAAGATCACCCTCATTAGTCGGTGACCCTGACTCCACAGCTGCTGCAGCACGTGCAAACGCTTGCCTTGCAACATCAGCCACGATCTCTGCTGCCTGACGATGCATCTGCAGTTGCTCAGAGGTCCAAACTGAATGAAAACGTGATACCAAATCTCCAGAGCTCACCGCCTCTACACCGAGACTGAGTATCAATCCTGCCATCCCAGCTGGGAGATAATCCAAGGTTGGCACGGCTGCACCCGGAGAGACCTCCATAGCTAATCGACTGGATCCATCTACAAGCTCTCTGAGTTCGGTTTCCATCTGCTGCCAACTGGAATAGGTACGAACCTCGAAGGGCCAATGGCGCCAAGAAGAAGCTTCTATAGCATGGATTAGCGCTACGGGATCGTCTCTTGCTGGAATTAGCACAAACCCACGACGAGTCGTCTTACCCATACCTAGCAATTGGACAGCTATCGGGTTGACTCCATGGAACTCATACAAGAGCCAGCCGTCGAGACCTTGATCGCGTAGTGCATGCTGAACTCGCTCAATCCCGTCGGGTCTACATAGTAAAGCAGTACTCATACCGGGTTCGCCTCGCAGTAATGGAGTGGAAGCGGAAAGATTGTCTTACCCTTGTTCTTCTTCAGGTCGAAAGAGCGGGAGTCCGCTGATATCAGGCCTCACGTCATCAGTTTCTACATGATCAGGATCCCCTTCTTCCTCTGGTCTTGAAGTTGGGGCATCCGATACGACTTTCAATTTACTCGAATCCACCTTTTTACTCTCAGTAGTCAGATTAAAAGCCAAACCAAGTTCAGCTGCGGCCACACTCTTTGGTTCAACACTGACCGGCGCTCCAGCCTCAGCCTTGCACCCCTTGAGCAATTCTAGCCCTAGAACACGTTCTCTCGTGAGTAAGCGATGGATTTCTCGCCCTTTCAAAATGCCCGTTCTCACTCCCTTCCATCCCCACCTTTGCCAAGTCCTACGGAGGATCTCCACTTTTTCACGGAATGAAAATGTTTTCATCAAATCAGGAAATGGCTCGCTCGCTTCTGACCGTAACATCATCTGTTCATTAGACCAATCTTCGACATGTAGATTTTCGATCCCCGATTCTCGGAAAAGCTTTTTCCACTCAACTGACATCAGTGGTGTCGCTCCCAAGTAATCTGCCAAAACTGATCTTCTGGGCTCATGTACTGGGCCCTTCCAAACGAGTTGGACCAGCACTATAAACCCGTTTGGCTTTGTCACTCGAACCAACTCAGCGATTGCCTCACCTGGCTCACAATGGTTTGCGAGTCCGATTTCACCGATTGTCACATCGAAAATCTCATCTCGATATGGAAGGGCTGATGAAGGTCCGGGTTGGAACTGAATCTTATCTGCAATCCCCTCACCCAAGCTCTGCTTTGCAGCCTGGTCGACGAGATCCGAAGTGATATCAACTCCAAAGCCTTGGACGCTAAACTCTCTAACGAGGTACTCAAGTGAGACGCCCGAGCCGCAGGCTACGTTCAGTACTTCGATACCTTCGGACATGCCCGTAAGGACACCTATGTGATGGTAGAGTTCAGCACCTCCTGAGAGGAAAAGTCTACGGGGACTGATCCGTAGGAGGTCGAGCATTGCGGGAACGTTGGGCAAGTTATCCATCGTTCCATATTCAGTTGGAGGCATCGGGAAGAAAAGTAGCTAGCGGGTCAAGACAGGCAACGAAACACTTATCAAGGCTTTTCTAGCCCGGCCAACCCACGGATGACTGCCACCACTCCCTGCCCTACACGCGGCGGGTTATATCCACCCTCCAAGAGAGCGACAACTTTGCCGTCACAGTCAGCCGCAGCATCCTCCACAATACGTCTGGTCATCACATATAAATCATCGGGTTCGAGGAGCATGCCCCCAAGCGGGTCTTCAGCCATAACATCGAAACCGGCTGAGACTAACACAAATTCCGGAGAAAATTTTTTCAGAACTTGTCCAAGTGCTTGCTCAAATGCGTCTAAGTAGTCCGCTCGGGGAGTTGCCATTGGGAGTGGAATGTTGAGCGTGTACCCTTCCCCATCCCCCTGTCCCCTCTCATCCACGCCACCAGTGCCCGGATAGTGTGGAGACTGGTGCAACGATAAAAAGTATACTGTTGCATCTCCATAAAACGCATCCTGTGTGCCATTTCCGTGGTGTACATCCCAGTCGATAATGAGGATTCGGTCCGCGTAACCTTCTGCCTGAAGCCATCGCGCAGTAACTGCGATATTATTGAAGAGACAGAAGCCCATTGCTTGTCCTGGCGTCGCGTGATGACCTGGCGGCCTCGTGGCAACAAATGCATTACGAATATCACCTCGAGCGACTGCTTTGGTTGCAGCAATCGCTGAACCAACGCTTCCCAATGCAGCATCCCAGGACTGAGAGGACACCTTAGTATCCGGATCGATTGCGATAATGGAGTCTTCGTTCTCAGCACGCTGACAAGCCGCCTGCACTTGCTCGACATGATCCTCTGTATGGACAAGGAGTAAATCGTGTGCAACACCATCCGCTGCTCCCATCTGCTCTACATGACCATGAAGCATCAAGAGGTCGTTTCCCACACTCGATGCGAGCGCCCTAAGACGACCCTGATGTTCAGGATGACCCCAACCCGTGTCGTGGAGGGAAGAAGAAGGGTGAAGAAAGAAACCCGTCCTCTCACTCATCGGCTTCGCTGAAGCATAATTTCAATACAGAAGCAATAAGGAACTGAAGACTTCAGGAAACAGCCTGCTAAGTGCTCTGGATAGAAGAATTGAGGGATGCGATCCTCTCCTGCACAGAACGAACCGCTCTTTGTTCTGACTTCAGAGCAATAATCGCATCACAGGCTGCGGAAGTCGCTGACATTGTTGTCAAATAAGGCAATTTGTGAGTTATAGCGGCTCGCCGCATGGCGTAATCATCAAACTGGGACTTCTTCCCGAGTGGCGTATTAATGAGAAGGACGATATCACCGTCAATAATATGGTCCACAATGTTCGGATCTCCTTCATTGACCTTGTAGACTCCTTTTGTCGGGACACCCAATCGTTCTAAGTACTCTCTTGTTCCCTGAGTCGCCATAATCTCAAAGCCCAAGTCACGGAATTGTCGTAAAATCGGTGTTACCGTCTCTTTATCGCTGTCGTTCACTGTCACAATGATGGCACCATCTTCTGGCAGAGTGTTTCCTGCTGAAATTTGGGCCTTGGCGAACGCCATCCCGAATGAATCATCGAACCCCATCACCTCTCCAGTCGATCTCATTTCAGGCCCAAGCAGTACGTCAACGTCAAACCGGTTAAACGGGAATGCAGCTTCTTTGACTGCAACACCTGGAACTGGTGGCTCTTCTTGAACACCCAGCTCAGCAAGTTTCTCACCTGCCATTACACGAGCTGCGAGGCGAGCCAAAGGTACCCCTGTTGCCTTACTCACGAACGGGACGGTCCTAGAGGCCCTTGGGTTCACTTCAAGCACGTAGACAACCTCGTCCTTGATCGCATACTGCACATTCATTAGTCCGACGACACCTAGTTCAAGCGCAAATTTTCTGGTTAATTCACGAATCTCGTCTAAGACTGTTTCGGAAAGTAAATATGGAGGCAGCACACATGCCGAGTCCCCTGAGTGGACACCCGCATCTTCAATATGCTGCATGATTCCACCAATCACGACGTGAGTCCCGTCGCAGAGTGCATCTACGTCTGCCTCAAAAGCGTCTTCAAGGAACGAGTCGATCAGGACCGGGCGATCCGAAGAAGCCTGAATTGCTTCGTCAAAGAATCCCCGTAGGGACATTTCATCATATACAATTCGCATCCCGCGCCCACCAAGTACATAACTTGGTCGGACTAAGACCGGAAATCCTATCCGGCCTGCTACGCTTACCGCTTCTTCTTCACTAGTTGCTAAACCATTATCAGGCGTGCGCGCACCAATCTTCTTACATACCTCATCAAAACGGTCTCGATCTTCTGCTCGATCGATTGCATCTACCGAAGTCCCGAGCACACAGGCACCCAACTCCTCAAGTCCATGAGCAAGCTTGAGAGGTGTCTGCCCGCCAAGTTGAAGCACGACACCTTTTGGTTTTTCAAGCTGAATAATCTCGGCTACATCTTCGAGTGTTAGAGCTTCGAAATAGAGCTTGTCACTCACATCAAAGTCTGTAGATACCGTCTCAGGGTTAGAGTTGATCATGATCGTCTCATAGCCAGCTTCTCTTAGAGCGAGCACTGCCTGTACACAGCAGTAGTCGAACTCAATGCCCTGCCCAATTCGGTTCGGACCACTCCCGAGTATCACTATTTTTTCACGATCTGAGGGTTCGCTTTCAGTTTCATCCTCGTAGGATGAGTAGTAGTAAGGGGTTTCAGCTGGAAATTCTCCTGCACAGGTATCAACCACATTATAGGTCGGCCGTATTCCTCTATCCCATCGCCTTTCACGGACGTCAGACTCCTCTTCTCCTCTCAACTCTGCCAGTTGAAGGTCACTGAATCCTTCACGCTTCATATCTCGGAGAAGTTCTGTCGTAACTTCCTCCGCTTCAGCATATCGCTTTTCCCGTTCAACACACTGGACAAGTTGATCTAAGAACCAGGGATCAATCTTGGTTGCTGAAAAAATCTCTTGTACACCCAACCCGGCTTCGAGAGCTCGCTTGATCTGGAATGGTCTGTGTGGCGTAGGACGCCTCAGGGCCATCAAGAGTGATTCTCGATCTTCTGCAGTTATCCCATCGTCCTTGAGGCGTTGTGAAGTAACCCAACCGTGTCGTCCAGTTTCGAGACCTCGGAAACCCTTTTGCCACGCACTCCGGAATGTGCGTCCAATCGCCATGGTCTCACCGACCGACTTCATCTGGACACCTAATGTGTCGTCGACCTCGGGGAATTTCTCAAAAGCGAACCTTGGGATCTTGACGACCACGTAATCGAGAACCGGTTCAAACGATGCCGGCGTTGTCTTCGTTATGTCGTTCGGCAATTCATGCAGATGATACCCGACGGCGAGCTTCGCACCTATCCGTGCAATCGGAAAACCAGTTGCCTTGGATGCAAGAGCTGATGAGCGAGATACTCTCGGGTTCATCTCAACCACAAGCATTTCCCCGTCATCCGGATTCACCGCGAATTGGATGTTACAGCCACCTGCCTCGACACCAATTTCCCGGATGATCGTAATCGCAGCATCGCGCATTCTCTGGTACTCGACATCGGTCAGCGTCTGCGCTGGAGCTACTGTGATTGAATCCCCGGTATGAACCCCCATCGGGTCAAAGTTCTCGATCGAACAAACCACGATGACGTTGTCGATACCATCCCTGACAACTTCGAGCTCATATTCCTTCCATCCGATCACGGATTGATCAATGAG
>CAJWPN010000072.1:0-9348 GCA_913045345.1 uncultured Gemmatimonadales bacterium | reverse complement strand
GCATGTTCACTGAATTTCTCTTGTCGCCAAGAATACGCGATGGTTCTCAGAGCCATGATAAGAATAGACGGTGGAGCCAAGATGACATGATTCCTAAGGGCATCTTCTGGAAGATTGGGGTCCACCTGAATAGCTGCTTGGTAGACTGCGTCCCCGAGATACATGACGACGAAGTCCGGCGTGTCTTCAAGGTGATCCCAATAAGCCTTGCTTCCGAGTTCTTTCGCATGTTCGCGAACACTTCGTCTGTGTTGTTCCAAACATGCTGTTCGTTCCTCCTCACTCTCTGCGTCAAACGAAGCTAGGAAGTGCCTTAGAGGAACCTTTGAATCAACAACTATACTGCGTCCCCCTGGAAGACGGACGATCATGTCCGGGTATAATCTGCCTTCATCGGTACTGATGTTCTTTTGCACATCGAAATCGCAATGTTCTTCCATTCCAGCAATTTCTGCGACTTTGCGAAGCTGCATTTCACCCCAGTTGCCTATGACTTTAGGGGTTTGAAGGGCACTGACTAAGTTCTCGGTCTCTTTCCCTAGCCCGTCAATCCGACTCATTAGCCCACCATGAGCCTTATGCAACTGACTCAAGTTCTTATCGAAACGCTCAAGAGACTCTGAAACAGATTTGGCCCTTTGGTCGAGTTCCCCTTTAGCACTCTCATGCTGGGTCTGAAATGTTTGTTGGGCCAACTGAATAAAGGCTTCATTGTTGTTTTTGAGAGCGTCGGCGGCCGCTGCACCGAAAGTGTCCTTGAGCTGTTTTTCAATCTTTTCGATGGCCAATGACTTGTCTTGTTCATTCGAAAGCAGGGTCTGTGCAGTCAGAAGCTCTTGTTCTTGCTTCTTGAATCGCACATGCATGAACAGATAGACGGCTAATGCGCCACCAACTGCACCCAGAAGAAGTGTAAGCAAATCAAGTAGATTCATATCAAGCAGGTTCTGCGATTGTGATCACTAGGGTAATGATACTAAAACTCGGGTTTGATTATCGAAGCGTAAGAGCCATGAGACCTGCTTCAGTGCCACTCCCGAATGCAACGACGATGTGCTGGCGGTCGTCAGCCATATATGTCATCGGAGTACCTGTGCCACCCCGTGGCAGTTCGATCGCATGGATTGTTCGTCCAGTTTCTTTATCCAGTGCAAGAAGGGCTGGCCCACCACTATCACCGTCTCGTGCACCATTGTGTCCGATGAAGAGAATGGTTTCAGTCAGCAGGGGGCCCGTAAATCCGCCACCACCCAGTGGTCCAGGGTCCGGTACACCGGAATCAATCAGCCGTTGCCGGATCCCGTCACCGAGAGGGATCTGCCAGGTATGATCTCCCGTGTTCATGTCGATCGCTGTCAGCCGTGAATAAGGGGGTTTTAGGCGGGGAATCAATTCTTCTCCGGCGGCAGACTGACCGCGTCCTCGCATGTAACGGAAATCAGATCGCTCCGGGTCTCCTGGCACGAGTTGGACATGTATGGCACCTGTCCTTGAGGGGACATATAGCATACCAGTTTGTGGATCGACTGAGGCACCAAACCAATTTGCACCGCCAAACCAGCCGGGAAGGTTGAGTGTGCCTCGTTCCGACGGCGGCTGATAGAGAGGTCCGTGATCGGAACGTTGAAGGATAGCTAATGCTTCCGCACGGAGTTCGGGTGTGAAATCGATTAAGTCGTCAACGGAGATGCCTTGCCGTTCAAATGGTGCCGGACGGGTCGGGAAGGGTTGTGTTGGAGACAGTCTTTCCCCAGGCACGTTTGACGGAGGGACGGGCCGCTCCTCGATTGGCCAGACCGGTTCGCCGGTAATTCGGTCAAAGACGAATACAAATCCTTGCTTGGTCAGCTGTGCTACTGCCTTAATCGGTCGACCGTCCACATTGATATCGAGTAGGATTGGCGCTGCTGGTGGGTCGTAATCCCAAACACCGTGATGTACCATCTGGAAATGCCAGATATAGCGTCCGGTTGATGCTTCTAGAGCCACTAAGCTTTCGGCAAAGAGGTTATCCCCGAGCCGGTGTCCTCCGTACCAATCATTTGTGGGAGTACCGACCGGTAGGTAGACCAAGCCTAGCTCTTCATCGGCACTCATGATCGTCCAAACATTGGTGTTCCCTGTGTATTCCCAGGAGCCATCTTCCCAGGTGTCGTTTCCGAGTTCTCCTTCCTGGGGTACGGTGTGAAAGATCCAGCGTTGTTCGCCAGTCCGGACATCAAAGGCACGGATGTCACCTGGGGGAGCCGTCATGTACCGTGGGCCGTCGGAAATCGATGATCCAACGACTACAACGTCTCCTGCCACCAGCGGGGGAGACATGACTCCATAGCTGCGTTCCGGGACCGGTCGACGTAATCCCTCCCTTAATCGTATGCGACCACTGCTTCCAAAGTCATCGATTGGAGTTCCCGTTGTGGCATCAAGCGCCCAAAGGTGAGAGTCTCCGGTCGCCAGGAAGATCCGGCTATCATCACCCTCTTTCCAATGAGCAACACCGCGCGCATTGAAACCAAGGTTGACGGGACGTCCCGCTTCGTGACTAAGAGGGTCGAAGGCCCAGAGCTGCTCCCCTGAAGCAGCATCAATCGCCGCCACAAGACTCAGAGAGGTCTGTATGTATAGAACGCCATCTACCATGAGTGGTGTAGCCTTGAAGGCACCCGGGCGCAGTCGCGGGTTCTCAGCAACCAGTTCATCGTCAGGGGAATGCCACATCCAGGCGACGCTCACATTTTCTACATTGATTGCGTTGATCTGGCTTAGGGGCGCAAACTTTGTGCTGCCCAGATCGCCCCCGTAGTCAGGCCATTCACCACCTGGGGCACCTTGTTGAGCTGCAGTGATAGCTGGGAATAGCAGGAGGCTTAGAAGTAGAGGTAGAGATAGAGGTAGTAAGTCCCGCACTTTGATCTGCATGATCAGCACCCTTAAGTGTCTACTGTACAATCCAAGCAAGAGGTTAGCTCTGCAGAGTTTCCAGAATTAACCAGGAGTATCCTGCGCTTGAAAAACCGGTCAACATCTTCCGGCATCCCTGCCTCGTGCTTCAGCACCGTCGTCTGGTGCTCCGGTACCCGATGATCCCATAAAGAACTTTCTTCCGTCAGGGAAAGTGACATCTCGCCCATTAGCCCTTTTCAGCCTGCGGTCTTTGGTTTGGTAGCCATCGACGACCAGCTCGGTCCCAATCGGTAGACATTCACGACGTAGGCCGCGTCTCACTAGCACGTTCGGCGTTCCACCTTCGACCATCCATACTTCTCTCTCGGATCCTGCTGCCACAATTGTGTCGGTCCCAGCCACCATCATCGACACCTCAAGATGAATCCAAGAGTGAGGGTTCACCCATTCGAGCCTAACGATGTTGCCCTGTATTCGAAGAGGAGCATTCGCATCGAACTCGGCTCCAAAGGCGTGGTGTGCAACAGCCGGCACCGTGTATAGGAGCAGTGCTAGCGCACCCGCAGCTAGGGTCCCGTAGGTCAATCTTAATCTCATGTTACTCACCTCTGTTCAAACTGGTTTCCTTCGCGTTGTCGTTCTTGATATCGTGCTCCACTCAGGATGTTAGTGAGAGCGTAGTTTCCTTCGTGGCACGAATACTCGTAAAGTAGATCGTCGAACGCCCGAAACGGAATCTCACCGCCCCATGGTTCCGTATACGTTGTTGGGTCGTCGACAGTGAATTCATACAGAATCGTTTCTTCATCGACTCGCGTGAACCGCTCGATCACCTTCAGGTGCTCTGAAGGTGGAATACCTCGGAAGGTTTGGAGTGGATAGATATTGGTCGTCTCAACCACCAGTGTGTCACCTTCCCAGTGGCCCCATGAGTCACCCATCCATGGGCGCACGTGAGCAGGAAGTGGATCCGGCTTACCGAAGCGAATAATCCGGACATCATGGACCATTTCTGTCAGGATCATGATGTGGTCCGCGGTCTGCACGATCGTGTAGTTGTTGTTATAAAAACTGTTAGGAATCATCGGAGGTCCAGCGCTGGACCCAAATGACATGATACAGCGTTCCCCAAGCGGTCTGTTCTCCGGGTTGTCATACGTGCCGAATTGGCGCCTGAATGCCCTATAATCTGCGATCCGCTCCTCACCTGCTTGCGTAAATGGCGGCCTGCGGCCATCAGATGGATGTGTGAGAAGTGAGCTCCTAGGCTCCCCATGTACGATTGCCACTCGGTCGCCTCGGTCTATATAGACATTGTTATAACCTCCTGTCGAGCGGCCAGCCCTAGGTGGTGGGCGATTAGGATCGCTTGCTTGCGCGCCTCTTTCTACGCGGGCCTCTGCTCTTCCTTCAAGGGTTGCAACCTGATCCCAACTGAATACTGGACCTTGGTCTTCTGCTCGCTCGAACGGAGTAATTGTTTTGTTTGTCCAGTTGCCCTGGAGGTCCGGATGACCATCTGGTGTTCTCGGTATTACCCATTGCTCAGCTTCTAGGAGGTTCACCTGTCCGGCTAACTGTGAGCAGAGTCCAGAAAATGCTATGATAGCCAGTAGCACCAGGAAAGATGCTGGATATCGAACATTCATTTGTTACCCCCTAGGCCCTCTGGATAAAGCCTTGGCCAGTTCAGTAGATCCAATTCACTGAAGAGACTCTAGTTAGCCAATATGAGGCGAATCCCCCTCGGTAAGCCAGTCATTTGGGGTTCCTGGTCCCTAGCGTATGAAGTATGGGTGTTATCTCATGCCTCTATTTGGCGGATACCTTGCCATACCCTCCTGTCTTGGGTATTGATCGGTACCATATCAAGCTCGTTCTTTTAATGATTGGCATGCCTGAGTTTTGCCCGATGGGAGGCCTTTATATGCCCAGAGTGATTCCTACAAGTATCATCAGAATCGCACGGATGATTGCACTAGCATTTATTACCCAGGCTATGGTTGGGCCATTAGATGCTCAAGATGCACCGGGTGTGAGAGTCGCCGCTGCCGATCAGATTCCAGGGGTAACACATGAAGCACCTACATTTTATGCCGACGTCCTTCCGATCCTGCACGAGAACTGTGTCTCGTGTCACCAGCCTGCTGGATTGAACATGGGAGGGAACGTTGCACCGTTCTCTCTGATGACCTACGAGGATGCGCGCCCACGGGCTCGTAGAATCGCCAGTGCTGTGAAGGAAGGCCGCATGCCGCCTTGGTCTGCAGCAGAATGGCAACACGGGATGTTCAAAGGTGACCGCTATCTGGAAGATAATGAGAAGACAACGCTGATTGCTTGGGCAGAGGAAGGAGCTAGTGCTGGGGATCCTGAAGATGCACCCCCATTGCCCGAAGCTGTTTTATCTGCGTCGATAGGTGAGAACGATTGGTTCCTGGGCGAGCCGGATCTGATACTCGAATTCGATGAGCCGTTCTGCATGGATGACGATGTTCGCGACATATACGTCAATATCCCTGTGCAGCTTACGGAGGATATGCTGCCTGAAGATCGATGGATTCAATCGATAGAATATCGTAACGGGCCAGCAGTACATCATATCGTGGGTGGTGTCGGCGGCCTGGTCCCTGGAGCTAAGCCAAGAATTTATGAAGAGGGCTATGGCCGGCTTCTTCGTTCGGGACCACGGGAGATCATGTTCAACATGCACTACAATAAGGAGCCTGGCCCCGGAACCGGTGTGTGCAGCAATATCAAAGCCGGAATTACGTTCAAGAAAGATGGGGATGTAATTCGCCATGTTACCGATGGCGACCAACTCTGGATGAATCCGGCATCACTCTTGATACCAGCTGGGGATCCGAGCTACTCCCAATCCATTGAATATGAATTTGAAGAAGACGTAGAGATTCTAAGCTTTATGCCGCACATGCATCTGCGTGGTAAGGCTGCTTTGTACGAAATCACATATCCTGATGGGCGGCACGAAACCCTTCTCCATGTTCCTAAGTATGAGTTTAACTGGCAGCACTCTTACGCGTTCAGGGAGCCCGTTTTGGCACCCAAGGGTTCGGTGCTCCGATTTACGCTGTGGTGGGATAATTCAGAGGGCAATCCAAACAATCCTGATTCGAGTATAGATGTCCGTTGGGGACGCCCCACGCATGCTGAAATGTCTCAAGGCTACATGAGCTTCCAGACTCTGGATGAGAGGCACATCGTGGTAGGGGAACCGTTGCCTGAGGATCTTAGGATTAGACGGTAATTTTAATTAACGAAAATGAAGTTCAGGGCGCCGGCCTCCTCACGGGAGTCGGCGCCCTGGCCATTTTATGGACTGGGACGACAAAGTACAGTCATAGACTCTGGTGCCGTGATTGACTGCTGTTCTTGGACTATGTACGGAAGTGCAAAAAATAATTCGCAAGCCAGGATCAGATTTTCTAACGCGAGGCCAGTATCAGAGTGTTCTGACCCGAACTCGACTTTTCTGATATCGAGAGATCGTCGATAAAGTGGAATTGCTTCAGCGTACAGCCCCTGGTGGTGGTAGAGCGAGGCCAGATTAATCAGGGCATCGGAGACGTCTGGGTGACTCAAGCCCAGCACTGTCTCTCTGATTGCTAATACCCGTTCATAGACTGACCTGGCCTCTATATATCGGTCCAGATCATCATAGAGCATACCCAGATTGCTCAAGACGTGAGCCACCTCTAAGTGATTTGGCCCTAGCACAATTTCATCGATTGCCAGGGCTCGCTCGTATAGTGGTTCCGCTTCTTCGTAACGGGACTGCATTGCATAGAAAAAGGCCAGATTATTCATTGCGAACGCTACATCCGGGTGGCCCGGGCCCAAGATGGATTCTCTGATTGCCAGGGCTCGCTCGTATAGTGGTTCCGCTTCTTCGTAACGGGATCGGACTCCATAGGTAAAAGCCAAGCTGTTCAGGGTGAGCGCTATTTCCAAATGCTGAGGGCCGAGGGTCGCCTCTCGAATGATCAGTGCTCGTCGTAGGAGGGGTTCCGCCTCTGCATAGCGACCCTGAGCATTGTAGATGAAGCCTAGGTTGTGCAGGGTTAGCGCCACGTCCGGATGGTCCAGCCCAAGGGCTTTTTCTCGGATATCTAGTACACGCTGGAGTTTAGACTCTGCTTCATCTTGGTGACCCTGATTAGCTAATATGCTTGCTTCAGTGAAGAGCGTATGAGCGATGGCAAGGATCGAATCAGTAGGGGCTGTCTGACCCTGAAGTGTACCAGAGATCTGAACAACCGGGATACCGAAGTAGAAGCCCAGAGCCAAGATCAAAGCTCGCAGCAGTGGTATCACTGCCTGGTACCACTCAACAGGTAATCCACCACGAAATGTCGATCACATTAATTGCTCAATGATTTTGGCCATCGCTCACGGGCACTGTGTTAGCAGGCTTCATATATGTATCCCACCACCGGAGTTCATTTGCCATCCGATGTACATTATTCCAGTGCCCCCGAATTCCGTGTGCCATGCCTTCATAAATGATGAGCTTAGTGGGCACACGTTGTTTTTTTAGAGATGTGTATAACTGTATCGATCCTTCTAGAGGTACCCGGTAATCCTCCTCACCATGAACAAACAGAGTTGCTGCCTGTACTCCGCCCGAGTTCAGGTAGGCGGATTGTCGGATCATGATCTCTCGAGCCTCTGGGTCCCAGGGTGGACCTAGGAATTCCAGTTCTTTGGTGCGAGCGACGTCTGAAAGCGCGTAGTTACTGGTCCAATTGGAAGCTCCGGCACCGGATACAGCCGCCTCAAAGCGATCTGGATATCTAGTGATTAACCAGTTCGTCAAGATGCCACCATACGAGTGACCTGTGGTCCCTACACGTTCCCGGTCAATCGGGTACCGAGCGATTAGGTGGTCGACACCTGAAAGTACATCTTCTCCGTCATTGGTACCCCATGCTCCCCAGGTTCCCCACTTGAATGCGTCTCCGTAGCCGGTTGAACTCCGAAAATTAGGCAGAAAGACAAAATATCCATTCGCCGCAAAGAGCATATTCTTGAAGTTGAATCCATATCCTGACGCGGAATGTGGGCCTCCATGGTTTACGACAATCAGTGGGTATCGTCCCTGTGGATCGTAGCCGAACGGGTATATAAGAAAACCTTCTACTGTTGTTCCGTCGTAACTCTTGTAGAGGATCTGCTCTGATGGCTGAGTGGCAACCTCAATTTCTGTGAAAAAGTCAGTGTGGATATCTGTGAGCCGTTTCTCGTTCCCACCATCAATGTCAGCAACATATATGTCCGAAGGCCTCTCGAACTCTCCGACAGTGTAGGTCATTCGTTGGAAAGATTCATCAATGTCGAGGCCATTGATTCGTCGATGTCCAGTTGTGATCTGCTCTACACTTCCACCGTTCGGAGAGACGCGGAAAAGGTGCCGGGCTCCTCCGATTCCGGTAACGAAGTAGATGTAGCGACTGTCTGGCGACCACATCGGACTGCCTGGGTCGAGGTCCCAGTCTTCAGTGAGGTTCACCGGCTCACCACCATCGGCTGGTCGAATATACAAGTCTCTTGGCCCGCCATGGTTCAACTTTCGATCGATGATCATGTTCGTACCGAAGGCACGGGTATAGGAGATCCATCGGCCATCCGGCGAGAACCCAGCACCCGAGTATGTATACCCGTCGTTGGTGAGGCGAGTCAGCTCTCCCTCGACAGTGACCAAGAAAAGATCTGAGCGGCCGTAGGCAAGTTCATCTAGGACGGCTTCATCAGCTGTGAAAAGAAGCTTGCTGCCATCAGGTCTCCATCGAAGGCTCCCTGGTCTTAACCCCAGCTGCGTAAGCTGTTGTGGCGTCCCGCTACCATCTGTGGCTGCGATAAAGATCTCGGTTAGTGCCTGCTCACCTGCATCAGGGAGCGGAAAGCTTTGACCGTCTCTCCGGAACGGATACCAGTCGAAAGCTTCTCCTCTGAACCTTTCCTCATGTCGGCGTTCAAACTCTGATAAATCGGATTCAGGGAGTTCAGGCTTGGGCATATCTTGAGTGAGTGCTGTCCACTGCCCATCCGGACTCTGCACACCCGGTGATGCGATGCTCTCATCCCTTACTGCAGGCCCCTCAGGTTGTTCAGGATCAGTGAGCCAGACGGCGTCTTGGTGACTGAATCTTAAATGACCATCATCCGTCCAACGAGGATTAGAAACATTCTGACCATTGTGTAGCACTTTTACAGGCGTTCCGGATCCATCCGACCGCACCAGCCATGACTCGATTGTGGTCCCATTTGTCTCTTCGATGCGTTGAGATACCGTAAAGGTGATCCAATCACCTGATGGGGAGATCAGTGGAGACCCGACGCTCTTTATCTGATAGTAGTCCTCGAGCGTTAACTGGCGTCCCATTTGAGCAGAAATGGGAACTGCTGTGAGGATCATTAAACACA
>CAJWPN010000071.1:0-10071 GCA_913045345.1 uncultured Gemmatimonadales bacterium | reverse complement strand
TAAAGCCTTTTATACTTTATTTTAAAAAATTTATTATTTTTTTTATCTTTTTTGATAAATTTTCTTTTAAAATCTTCTTTGACCTCATAATTTTTGATTGAGATATCTCCATTATCTCTTCATATGGATATCTCGTCAGGAAGGACTTGTGGAAGCTATTCCTCAAATGATTATCACATTGATTAGTATTGCACAATTTGAACGCAGAGCAGAACTAAAAGGACAAGATATTTACGTTCTGATAGTATCCGCTATCTTTTCATATGGACAGGCTGTATTCAAGCTATTCAAGAATGACGAAGGCTCCGTGAAGGCAAAAGATGATCATGGGATTGTAAAGTATGGTCGCTTCATCTTGCGAGCAGCAGAAATCCTCGCAACAGCGATATTGTTTGTGTTTTGGTGACGGGAATGATTGCTCTGGGGGTCAGCACCCAGGCAGCCTTGTTAGTTGATTTTAACGCTTCCAGCGGGATCACTTCCTCAGAAGGTAGCCTTGTGGATACTTGGGATTCGGTCGTTGGTGGTAGGCAGGCCGGACCGGAAGCTGGGGTTGCATCCCGCAGGCCGGAGCTTCAAGCTGGCATATTTGCCGGGGGCCAGCCGGGGGTCTATTTTGACGGGGATGATGATATCTTGGCGTACTCCGATGCCGGTTTTCCAAGTGGGCTATCGGCATTTACCATGGCGGCGGCCTTTAGACTCGGTACTGGTATCAGCAACGCGGCTGGTCCCATGGGTTGGGGGGATGACCGGAGAACCAATAAGTTTGAGCAATCGGGCATGGGGCGATGGAATAACACCACTCCCACGCTTCGTCACTTCACCAATGGAGGCGGGGCGGCTTCGGCACTTTCGCTGGCTGAGGAGGTCAACTATGTGGGCATTATCTCCCAAGACGGAACCGGGATTTACAATTTTACCCTGATTGAGGACGGTGTTGCGACTTCTGAGACTGTCGACCTTTCTGGTGCGGAAAATCCCAACGACATCGTGCTGGATACCGGGCGGATCGGGGGCATTGCCGGGCCGAGCAGTCCCGAGTTTGGTTTCTTCATAATGAAGGGCCATGTCGGTAGAGTTCAGGTGTATGACACGGCCCTGACTGGCGGTGACCTGGATAGCTTGGTTAATGATTTGAAGAGCTACACAATCCCCGAGCCTGGTACCATTGCCCTGTTCGGCCTTGGTTTCGTTCTCCTCGGCCTCCGCAGGCGTGGCTGATAGCAGGAATCGGGCAACATAAGATTTGTACAGGAGGCCGTCACGGGAACGTGGCTTGAAGTCGTATTCACCCATGCGAAGTGAGATACGACCCCAATGGTTCGTCCGGCCTCCCAGCATCCGTGCCCGCCACCACAAGAAGTCTGTGCCCTCAGCACTCGAGTAAGGCTCTCCCGGGACACGCCAACCTCCATCAACCGTCGCGTCGTAGAACCCAAATGGCTTTTCAGGGGTTCCTGCTGCTCGCAGCGGTGCATCGAAAGGGAGTTGAAACATCGGTGTCTCAGAAACCGGGTCGTAGTCACGGCCTGCCTCAAGCATGAGCACCTTGACCCCGGAACAGGCAAGCACGTACGCACACATCCCGCCCGCTGCTCCGGAACCGACTATAATGGCATCGTAATCGTCTTGCGCCTTCAGCGTCACTTTCCCTCCATTCAGGCAGGCAGGCTACTCAACCTTTTCGGTCCAAGGTCCGGGTCACATCGTCGCTACCCGGCTGACCGCAAAGTAATCTTTGCTAGCGCTCTACTTTCGCATCCACAAGTCTCGCAATCGCACCGAGCGTCGTCTGAGCTGCGTTGAAACCCAGACGAAAATCATCATCTGAGAAAGTTACGAATAGGTCCGTTGGCTGATGCCAGTGCGGATTTGCGCGGTTCCCGGTCTCGTAGAGCCGGCGGTTCTCACGCAGACTTACAGCGGCAACGATATCCTGGAATGGGCCAGAGTCTGTGTTGCTCATGGCATTACTCATGACTGCCGGATAGTGCGTGGCAAACATCCGGTTTGCGTTGAGAAGTGCAAGCGCCAGTTGTGCAGAGGCATCAGCCATGACCGAGTTCAGCTGAAATTCGATATCAACATCAGCATCGAGTGCCTGATTGTGAGTTACGGGATTGCCATGATCCCAAAGCATCATGTCATGTTGAACCATGCCCAACCACCTGGGTTCTGGGTAATTACCGGAACCCGCAGGCTCCTCGATTCCCTGCAGACCTTGGCGCTGCTCAACATATGCTCGGGCTCCGTTTAACCCAGTCTCCTCATTGTTCCATAGCGCAAACCGAATCGAACGAGCACTGGTCACCCCCGGGGAAGCAAGTGCTCGAGCAATCTCCATGACAAGTGCTGTCCCAGAAGCATCGTCATTCGCAGCTTCACCACCGCCACGGCCATCCATATGCCCTCCCAAGATGTACATCTCACCAGGAGAGCTAGCACCGACGAGTGTTGCATAGACCTCCTCGCGTGGTTCGGCAATATCAGATCCTCGAGGCATGTAGTCATAGTGGATACGGGCAGTCTGGTAACCCCAACCTTGAAGCTTCTGCTCAATCCAGTCGACCGCTGCCGCATTTCTCGGTGTACCTTGCTCACGATCACCGAACTCCGTCAATCCTTGAATCAGTGACTTGTAGCTTTCGAAATCGAGGAGGTCGACGACTTCTTTGATTACGCTGTCAGCCGCAGTCATCGGAACACCGCCAAGTACACCCCTAAGATTTCTACTATCTGCGCCACCACCACGCCCCTGCGCATCTATGGCCATAGGCCAGAGAGAGGCAACAAAAACAAGGGTAATCAGTACATGTGTGACCTTATTGCTGACCGACATGATATCGTCTCCAGAACTTGACCTATTTGCTCTTTGGGATGAACAACCTAGGCGCCACATTCGATTCCGTCACGCGAAGTGATTAGGGTAACTGCAGGCCTTCTGACCTCCATAGACGGGCTTAAAGCTTTAGGGCATTAAGCGCATTGAAGCTGTGGCGAACACTCTCAATCGGAGCATCCGGCATATCATGCTCTACAAACGCGTGAAGCATGCCTAATTCTTCAGCACGCGGGAGGATCATTGCGAAATCGATCACCCCTTTACCGACATCCACCATCTGTCCATCTGGTGTACGGTCCTTCACGTGAACGCTTGTAACTCGGCCGGCGTGACTCTCAAGATAAGCCATCGGGTCACCACCACCATCAACTGTCCAAAAAATATCCATCTGCCAATCAACAAGCCGTGGCTCAGTGCGCTCCAGGAGTAGGTCCATCGTGATCGTCCCGTCCGACAACACTACAAACTCCCAGGCATGATTATGATAGCCGAAATGGAGCCCAGCTGAGACAGCCATTTCACCGGCCCGATTGAAGTCGTCGGCCAGTTTACGAAGTCCTTCAGGGGTACGTTCAGATTCTGGAATTGAGGGAACAAATACGAAATCTTGACCTAATTCCTGGGCTCCTTCTAGAAAGGAAGCCCAGTCACCACGAATGTCGTTCACTCCTGCATGGCTTGACACTGCCCGCAAGCCAACGGCATCCAATGTTCTGCGCATTTCTCTAGGGGTAAGCCCATAAAGTCCTGCGAACTCCACAGTTCGATAGCCGATCTCTGCAACCTGGGCCAGGGTTCCAGCAACATCTTCGGAAAGCAGAGCACGAAGCGTGTACAATTGGATTCCGATCTCTTCAAGAACCAGCGACCGCCCTGACACCAAGCCCTGCGCACCAACAGATAATCCTCCGGCCCTTGATCCTAAGAATCCAATCGCAGGCATGGCGACGATAAAGCTGCGTCGGTCCATCAGTTAATCTCCCTGATCTTCAAGTTACGGAAGGAAACTCGATCTCCGTGATCTTGGATCCCAATGTGGCCACGAGAAGCTCGACCGTATGCTGGCCACTGGGCAAACTTGCTGTTCGCCACCCGCTGTGCCCAGTCCGCACTTCCTAGTTCATATTCGACGACTTTTTCGCCATTAAGCCAGTGTTCGACCTGGTTATTCACAACAACAATGCGGGAAGTATTCCATTCGCCCGCTGACTTAACGATGCCGCGTGGCACACCGTGGAGGCCATAATTTGAACCAGCGCTTGTTAGTGGGCTTCGGCCATCCACGTGGCCGGCATCATCTAGAATCTGCATTTCGGGGGCACCATGGTACACCTCTTCTTGACCCTCGACTGCCCGAAATAAGACACCGCTATTGCCGCTTGGCCCAACCAGCCATTCAAGGGAAAGCTCGAAGTCAGAAAATTGCTGTTCTGTAATGATGTCACCACCTGGCCCAGTACGGATCAACATACCGTTCTCAGCAGACCATCCAGTAGGCATGGATTCACTGTTATACCCGCGCCATCCGGTAAGAGAATTGCCATCAAATAGAAGCTGCCATCCAGCCGCTCTCTCTGTTACCGTAAGCCTGTTGTGCTCCTGTGCCGAGAGTGGAGTAGCCAGAAAAACCAGAACAACTCCTAGTAAGAGTGGGCGAGCAATCACAATTCCCAACCCTTCCGGTATTCCCGTGTCAGGTATGCGTTCGCCTGCTCGGAGTTAGTCACTCTCATATTGTCAGCGTCGTATTCGATCTTGAAACCCTGGCCAGTTCTTAGGGCCACGAGCCCCAGGAGCATGACCTCCGTTAGTGGTGCCGCGTAAGAAAATGGACAAGTCGCCTCTCCTTGTCCCTTGCAAGCATTCGCCCAGTTCATCTCATGACTACCTGTAATACGAGTAAAAGTCTGAGGGGTTGAAGACGCTTGTTCCATTAGTCTTTCCGGAAAAATCTGAGGGCTACCACCATAGGTTTCATGCATCAGGATCCCTCGGTCACCTATAAAGATCACTCCACCCTCACGGTTAAGAGTCACACCATCCGGGAGATGTTTTGGGCGTTTCGGCATGAGCCCACCATCATACCAGTGGAGTTGCACAGGTCCCCGCTCACCACGGGAAGGAAAGTCATAGTGGACCTTAGTCGCCAGCGGGTACGAGACGGGATCGTCTTCTGGTCCACCCCACATCGACGAAGTCGCTTCGACCGTGGTCGGATATCCTAAATCAAGAGCCCAAAAAGGATGGTCTATTAGGTGGGCACCCATATCGCCCAAAGCACCTACACCAAAATCCACCCAACCCCTCCAATGGAATGGATGGTAGATCGGGTGATACCGTACATCCCTGGAGATAGGGCCAAGGAACAGGTCCCAAGCCACGTGATCCGGTACACTAAAGTCAGCCCACAGGGCACCTGCATGAGCCTCGGCTACTGAACCCGGCCACCAGGAACGGTCCGCTGATAACGCATCAAAGTCCTCTGAGACCGGAGCGGGCTGGAGAAGGCCCTGCGCCCAAATCGGCCTATTCGTCCAGACATGGACTTCGTGAACACTACCGATTACCCCCGCAGCAATCCATTCATTAATGAGCCTGGCATCGTCGCTTGAGTGACCTTGGTTCCCCATCTGTGTCACAACCCCTGTAGACGTTGCCAATTCATCGAGCGCACGGGACTCATGGACAGTAGCAGCTAGTGGTTTCTGAACGTATACGTGCTTACCAGCTCGCATCGCTGCTGCAGCAATTACGGCATGGGTGTGATCAGGGGTAGCAATGAGCACAGCTTCGATGTCCTTCTGCTCATCCAACATTGCCTGGAAGTGCGTGTACTTGCGGGCTTTGACGTATTGCTCCTTCCATCGCGCCCCTTTCTCTCTAGGTTTGCCGTTAGAGTCTGTAGAGCGTTCTTCGACCTTGGCCTCGACCAACTGATGATCAATGTCACAGACCGCCACGATGTTTTCGGTGCCTAGTTCCTGTGCATTCTCACCTCCCACGCCACCGGCACCGACGATCGCGATATTGAGCGTATCACTCGGAGCTTGATATCCCGGGCCTCCAAGGACATGCCGCGGTACGATCATGGCCCCCATCGCTACTTTCGAACTGTTCGAGACGAAGTCTCTACGTGTGATATCTTCCGGCACGAGATCCCATCCTTGCAGCGGCCAACTGAGTGTGGCCGTTCTTGACCACAAGATAGGGGTATGCGGGGGTTTTGAAACGGCTGGTGACTTCGGCTATATCAGGCCTCTGGCACAGCAGCAATGCACTCAATCTCAACCCGCGCTCCTAGTGCAAGACCGCTACCAGCGACAGCAGAGCGAGCTGGTGGATCTGATGGGAAGTACTGGACATAAACCTCATTAACTGCAGAGTAATCGCTAATATCTGCCAGAAATACTGTGCACTTAATGAGGTCCAGCAAGGTGGCACCAGCAGCATCTAGAACCGCGATGATATTCTCCATCGTTTGATGCGTTTCAGGAATGACTCCTCCTTCAACCAACTGCGGAGGGTTCACGCCAGGCCGGGCACCAATTGCACCGGACAAGAAAATCAAATTCCCACTCTTAACAGCTGATGAAAACACTGGCAGGCGAGCAACACCCTCCGGTTGAATGATTTCTTTTCGAGACGTCATCTCCGGGATTACCACCGTGCCTTCTATCTCTCCCCTCTGTCGCTCCTCAAAAGAACATCCAATCAAGAGGGGTAAGAGCAAGGCAGCTAGGATAGAGCGTGTCATCTGGAGCCTCTCGCGAATCGGATTTCGATGGGAAGGAAAGGTGGTCGACGTTCTCAGGGCGCGCTACTCTTTGGTATGGATCGGCGACACTTTAACGGCCTTGCTGCAACGGGCCTTATGGGACTCAATCTCAGGCCACAGGCTTGGTTTGACCTTTTGTCTGACCAAAACCTGGAGGTCGATGGTCCCCGACTGAGCCAGCGGATGCGCAGGCTTGCGAGCTTTGGTGCTAACGCAGCGGGTGGCATAGATCGTGTCGCATTCAGTGACGCAAATATCGAAGCACTCGACTGGGTAGCTGGACTACTCGTGGAGTCGGGCTTTTCTCCTTCAATTGACTTTGCTGGTAATCTGATCGCCCGAAAACCGGGATCCAGTTCTGAGCTTCCTCCAATCATGCTCGGCTCCCATATCGATTCGGTTCCTGGCGGTGGAAACTACGATGGACAAGTGGGTTCGATGGGTGCTCTGGAAGTTGCTGCAACACTTGCAGATGCTGCTTATACCACCCGGCATCCACTCGAAATTTCAATTTTTTCGAATGAAGAAGGAGGTAAGACTGGTAGCCGTGCACTGGCTGGAGAGGTAGAGACGTTCGAGTTGGATATAGTGACTGCGTCGGGTTTTACGATCGCGGACGGCATTCAACGTCTCGGCGGGAACCCGGATCGCCTGGAGGAGTTGCGCCGACGGGATGGGTCGGTGGAGGCCTTCTTGGAGCTACACATTGAGCAGGGGGCAGTATTAGACGCGGATGAGATTGACGTCGGAGTCGTCGAGGGGATTGTAGGAATCATGCGCTGGACTGTCATAGTCGAGGGCAGCACCAACCACGCCGGCACCACCCCAATGGACCGGCGATCCGATGCGATGGTTGGGGCGGCAAGGTTCATCGATCTAGTCCATACAACTGCTCGCCGGATGCCAGGCCGACAAGTTGCGACAGTGGGCAGACTCGAAGCTGAACCAGGTGCACCGAACGTGATACCCGGCCGTGTAACCATGACGCTTGAGATTAGAGACCTTTCGATGGCGGGAATTGAGCGTGTCTTCAATGAAATCAACCGAAACTCGGAACAGATTACAGAAGAAACAGGGACCCGCCTCTCATTCCAACGCTTCTATACGAGCAGGGCAGCTCCAACTGCTCTGTGGATTCGAGAGATTATCGAAACTTCTGCTCAAGGCCTCGGCCTTTCGACCCACCGCATGCCCTCAGGAGCCGGTCACGACGCTCAGAGTATCGCGCTTTTTGCACCGGTTGGAATGATATTTGTCCCCTCTGTAGCCGGTGTAAGCCATGCGCCCGACGAGCATACCACCCCTCAGGATATCGTCAACGGCTCGAACGTCCTCCTCCAAACACTGCTAGAGTTGGACGAGAGATAAAGATCCCCTAAGTAGACCTAGAAATATCCCGATCAGACCGCACTTTTCGGATCATTAACGCGGCGGAGAAGCCCCAGCCCCACGATAAATAAAACACTGATCGCCATTACAGCGAGTCTTTGGTTGCCACCACTCGCCACGGCGATATAGCCAAACACTAGGGGGCCAACAACAGATGATGATTTACCACACAGGGCATAGAAACCAAACATCTCTGCTTCCTTACCCTTTGGAATCAGTGTCGCCATAAATGCACGGCTGGCTGCCTGAACAGATCCCAAGCCGAATCCTGCTACCATCGCGAGTGCACCAAACCACAGTTTCGAGGTCGGAATGAAACCGATGCTAACCGCGACAAGAGTCCACATGACCAACACACCACTCAATATCTTCTTCGGACCCAGAAGGTCCGTAGGCTTCGCCAGTGCGAAGGCCCCTATCAGGGCCGCAATCTGTAGTGCTATGAACAGATAGACCAACTCATTCTGTGTATATCCAAACGTCGTCGATGCTACTGTGCTTGACATGTAAATCGCAGTGAGTACTCCGTCAATATAGAAGAAGAACGCAAGCAGAAAGCGCCTCAGGTCCTTCTCCTGTAGTACCTCACCAAAAATCTGGATGATGTTGGTCATGCCCCACCGTGCAGCTCGACCAACGGACATGTCACTAGCCTGGTCCCGGGGAAGGAATAGGAACGATGGGATCGAGAATAGGATGAAGAAAACTGAGACCATGACCCATACCAGATCGATATTTGTCTCAATAAGAGGGATAGCAAGCAGGAGGCCCACTGCCGAGCCTGCGTAACCCACTCCAAACCCAAGGCCAGATACCCAACCTTGTTTATCCGAAGGGGCGATGTCTGGCAGGTAGGCATTATAGAATACCAGACAGGCCTCATATCCTACGTTTGCAAAGACGAATACCCAGAATCCCCAAAGCACCGCTCCTGGGCCAAGCGTCGTAAATAATGCAACTCCTGTAACGCACATGGCGACGAAAAAGGCCATGAACCTCTTACGCATGCCTGCTCGGTCTGCAATCGCCCCAAGCAAGGGGGAACTAATTGCAACAATCAGAGCAGAGAGAGATACGGCACGCCCCCACCACCAGTCGCCGACACTGTCGGTATTCCCCACAACGGTATTGATGTAATACACCTGGAAAACAACGCTCGTTATGACTGCCGGGTATACAGAATTCGCTAGATCAAAAAGAGCCCATGCTCCGACTTGCTTCTTGTTCACCCCAATCTCCTTCGGACCGTAATACCCATTCAGGCTAGCCTAGTCAGTAAGAATCTATTCATAGACAAACTATGCTTCAGTTGCGTCTTCCCGATCGCTAAGCGAATCTCAGCAGCCCAGGCCAGTCGGCATGATAGAATTCCCCAAAACCAAATACTCAATGAACAGACTCGCGGGAAAGCGCGTCCTTATCACCGGTGCTTCAGCTGGCATCGGAGAAGCTTGTGCTAACGCCTTTGCAGAAAGTGGGGCTGATCTTCTCCTTTCCGCCAGGCGTATCGAACGTGTTGAAGAGCTGTCCACCCGTCTCTCCGAAGACCACGGCGTAGAGGTGCACACGGCCAGGCTCGACGTAACTGACTCGCCTGCAGTTACCGCGTACGTAGAAGAAATTGCTAACGCGAACCTTGTGCCGGATATCCTAATCAATAACGCCGGCAAAGCTGTTGGGCTTGATCTGTTGCATGAAGGATCGCTCGATGACTGGGAGGACATGATCGACACCAACATCAAGGGGCTGCTTTATGTGTCTCGTGCGATCATCCCACACATGGTCAGCCGCAATTCCGGACATGTGATCAATATCGGTAGTATTGCGGGGCGCTGGGTCTACCCTAAGGGGGCAGTATACAACGCGACGAAGTTTGCTGTCTGGGCGCTTAATGAGGGCATGAACATTGACCTCGTCGGGACAAGAATTCGAGTCTCAAGCGTAGATCCGGGTATGACTGAGACAGAGTTTAGCAAGGTGCGCTTCCATGGGGACAAGGAGCGAGCAGATAAAGTCTACGAAGGAACTCAGCCGCTCACAGGTGAGGACATCGCTGATGCGA
>CAJWPN010000070.1:0-10311 GCA_913045345.1 uncultured Gemmatimonadales bacterium | reverse complement strand
CAGGTGTTGCAGGCCCAGGTGGGGGAACAAAGGATAAACCAGTAGGCAGGGTTTGTTTTGCGGTTGTAATCAATGGTGAAGAGAAGACACGTTCGGTTGATTTCTTAGGAGATCGTGATGCTGTAAGGGAAAGGGCAGCTCAGGCTGCACTTGCAATGGTATTACGAACTCTCTGAGAATTCGGCCCCCAGCACTGAACGAATAGCGGGGTCCGTTATAAATTATGTAACCCCGATCCAGAAGGTACGATGATGACGGAAGGAATATCAAAGGAAGAGGATCTCGAGTCGGCCGAAGAAATTTTAGATGCAGATGAGATTGCGGAAAAAGAGGTGCAGCAACTCAACCAAGTCCTTGAAGATTTCGAAGATCTAAAGGATCGACACTTAAGACTTGCTGCTGAGTTCAACAACTTCAAGCGGCGCAACGAGCAGGAGCGGTTAGAGTCTTGGTCTAGAGCGCAGGCCGACATCCTTTGTTCATTCCTCGACATTCTTGATGATCTAAATCGAGTTGCTGAGTTGGAGGTGGATACCGTGACTGTCGAGGGGGTCATGGAGGGAATCGATCTTGTTGAGAAGAAATTTCTTGGTGCCCTCCAGGACTCAGGAGCTGAGATCATTGATCCACTTGGTGACTCTTTCGATCCGGAGCAAATGGAAGCGATCATGCGCGTTCCGGCTGAGAGTGCAGAGGAAGATGACACAGTAGCTCAGGTATTTCAGAAAGGCTGCTTGCTAAAGGGAATCCTCGTCCGGCCAGCTCGGGTGAGCGTCCGCAAGCACGGCTAGTAAGGTCGGGGGTAGATGGCGCCTGCTAGGAAGGATTTTTACCAGATTCTCGGAGTCAACGAGAAAGCAGGTGGTGAAACGATAAAGAAGGCTTACCGGAAGCTGGCTAAGCAGTATCATCCGGACGCCAACCGGGGTGACAAGAAGGCGGCTGAACAGTTCAAAAAAGTAGGTGAAGCCTATTCTGTCCTGAGTGATCCTACAAAACGCAGCCAGTATGACCAGATGCGCTCTGGGGATGCTTTTAGTATGGGAGGTACTAGGTATTCCAATCGTCCGCCTCAGGGAGGTCGTCAGGTTTTTTCTTTCGAGGATCTAGAGGGTGGCTTCGGGAACTTTTCCGATTTGTTTAGCTCACTTTTTGATCTTGGAAGAAGAAGTTCTTCGGGGACTCAGAAGAGACGAAGAGAGAGTGGCAAAAACTTAGAATATGTCCTCAAAATACCATTTCTTACGGCGGTACATGGAGGAAAGGTCTCGTTCGATGTTTCTTTCACAGAGGACTGTGTAACATGTGGTGGAAGCGGTGCAAAACCGGGAACAGAGAGCCAGAGATGTCCGGAGTGTGGTGGGACCGGGGACATTTCATTTGGTCAGGGTGGTTTTGCCGTGAAACGTCCTTGTCCAGCCTGCTTCAGTCGAGGGATAATTTCAGGAGTGCCCTGTGGTTCCTGCGCAGGCCAGGGAGCTCTTGGACAGAAGCGCAAGCTCCAGGTGAGAGTTCCTCCTGGGGTCGATACAGGTGCTAAAGTTCAGCTTTCTGGCCAAGGAGCGAAGGGTCACAGTGGAGGAAAACATGGCAACTTGATTATCACCTTCAAGGTAGAGCCACATCGTTTCTTCAAGAGGCAAGGCCTCGATATTCACGTAGCGGTACCGATCAATATTGAGCAGGCAACACTAGGTACAAAGATCAAAGTCCAAACAGTATCTGGACAAAAAGTGATACTCAAGATCCCAGAAGGTACCCAGTCAGGTACGAAATTCAGGATAAGGGATCAGGGGATTGAAAAGGATGGTGTCTTAGGTGACCAGTTCGTAGAAGTGCTAGTTCAGGTGCCTGAAGAACTTACAGAGGAAGAGCAACAGGCGATGGAAGAGTTTGCGACGGCTAGGGGAATGAGGGATTAATCACTGGAGTGAGCACTTGTAATTGTACCCCCGCCTATTAAGCACCGATTTTCTTGATCAAAAAGTACGGCTGATTGGCCGGGTGTTACTGCTGCCTGAGCTTCTTGGAGTTCCAGAACAACTTGATCTTCCTCATGACTCACTAGCGCCGGTACAGCTGGAGCTCGATATCTCAACTGCACTAGAGTTGTTGCACCATCCTTGATGGGTCCTCCCAGCCAGTTGAGTCCACTGATGATTACAATGTCATCAAAGAGTTCAGCACGAGTGCCGACGATGACCTCTTTGGTGTCCGGATTAATGCTCAGGACGAACATGGGTTCCGAAGCTCCTCCACCAAGTCCTTTTCTCTGGCCAATCGTGAAACCGGCATAGCCATTATGTTCTCCTACGATCTCTCCAGATCTACGTACTAGATATCCGGCCTGTAGAGCGGGGTGCACTTTTCCTAGGCGCTCTCGAAGGAGATCTCGATAATTACCTGTGGGAACGAAGCAGATCTCTTGTGACTCGGGCTTGTTCGCATTCACCAGTCCTTGAGCATGAGCATGCTCGCGCACCTGTTCTTTCGTAAGGTTGCCAATAGGGAATAACAAGCTCTTTAGCATCTCGTCCGGAAGCGCCCATAGGAAATAAGATTGATCTTTTTGTTTGTCCTGACCTCTGAGGATTCTTGATTGGGAGTGGGTGTGCTCAATCTGCACATAGTGGCCGGATGCAATGAGATCACAACCTAGGGAGCGACCTCGAGACAGAAGATCTCGAAACTTGGTGTACCCGTTGCATCTCACGCATGGGTTTGGCGTTCTCCCTTCAGCGTATTGGGTTACGAAGTCATCAATCACATCACGATCAAATGCTTCTTCGACATCGAAAACGTAGTGTGGAATCCCGAGTGCGGCGGTGACTCGTTTGGCGTCACTTATTCCATCGAGTCCACAGCATGTTTTAGAGTGATCAGGAGTCTCTGAGTAGCAGAAAGTTTTCATCGTGACACCCACGACATCGTGGCCCTGTTCTACAAGAAGTGCTGCCGCCACAGATGAGTCTACTCCACCGGACATAGCCATTAGAATCCTGCTCACGATGCTGCCCTCAGCTTCCGGAGTCGTGTAACGATACTAGTGAGCTTAAGTATGGTCTGTTCAATGTCGTGCTCAGTGGTCTCCCGGCCGAGTGAAAATCGAACGGTCGCGGCAGAATATTCCTCCCCGTATAAGGCTGTGATCACATGACTGGTCTGTGTACTTCCACTCTCACAGGCTGAACCACCAGATGCTGCTATACCTTCGAGGTCAAGCGCCGCGAGCAGATCCTCTCCATCAACGTCATCGATAGCAATACTTGAGATATGTGAGGCCCGGCTTGCATCTTGCAGGTTAATGCGTAGGCCAGGGATAAGTTCTAAAAGACGTCTCTCAAGAACAGATCGGAGTTCTGTAAGTCTTTTGTACGATTGTTGCTGTTCTTCAACCGCCAACTGTAACGAGCAAGCGAAGCCTACCGCACCCGCAACGTCTTCAGTGCCAGCTCGGAGTGTTTGTTCTTGTCCCCCACCATGTACGAGGGGAACTAAATCCACACCTGAACGAACGAAAAGTATCCCTGTGCCTTTTGGACCGTATATCTTGTGCCCTGAGGCTGTCAGTAGGTGAATCGAAGTCTCTTTGACGTTTACCGGTATCTTCCCCACGGCTTGGACAGCATCCGTGTGCATAGTGCCACCAAGTTCATTGACTAGGCCTGAGATTTCAGCAACTGGAAAGACCAGTCCGGTCTCGTTATTCACCCACAGTAGTGAAACGACTGTAGGTCCAGACTTCAGTGCCAACTTCAGAAGTTCCTGGTCGAGTACTCCATCTTGTGAAACTGGGAGTGTGACCACCTCCACTCCTTGCCATTCTGTAACGAGTTTAGCTGGATCTAGAATTGCACTGTGTTCGATTGCACTCACCACTAATGTCAGCTGGTTTTTGTCAGTTCTCATAAACTTGCAGCAGCCAAGAACTGCAAGATTGTCGGACTCAGTTCCTCCACGGGTGAAGTAAATCTCTCGAGGGCTTACGCCGAGTGCTTCAGCTACGGTAGCCCTTGCGTTCTCAAGAGCTGCAGATGCTTCTCGTCCCCACCTATGAAGACTTGAAGGATTGCCGAAGGATTCAGAGAGGTATGGTTCCATTGCCTCACGAACCTCATCTCGGATGGGGGTCGTCGCGGCATGGTCGAGGTAAACCGCCTTCATAAAATCGCACTCGACTCCGGTCTTGTGTTGCTAGGGCGGACGTGATCCGTAAGTTAACCGCCCCCCGGTCCGGGCCCTACTCCTTAACTGGCTAGCATTGAACATGCCGATTGCACCGCCATTTCCTGACGGACGTCCAACATGTTTCCGTTCTACCGTTCATGGAACCATTTTTGCTGGACGTGACCGGCATATCGATGCAGTTAAGGATGGAGATATGCTCCAACTCATTGCTGATCCCCCAGTACAAAGTAAACCGGAAGTTTGGGTGCACCTCGACTCTGGGGATCCAATTGGGCACCTCCCGGATGAGATTGGGTGTTGGTTATGGACATGGATGCTCAGCGGGGGCGTGGCCGAGGCTAGAGTTCTGCGAGTGGGTGGCGCAGAGGTGCCATCATGGCGTCGTATCGTTCTCGAGGTTGTTTGTAGGATATAGAACTAAAGTAAAGACAGTTACCTAGAAAGTTGATACGCCCAGCTTTGTGATATCCTCTACTTCGAGTGCCTCTGAGATCCGGAAGGGCTCACCGTATGGTACGCGGACAAGCGATCCGTAATGGGCTAGTTGCATACGGATTTGCTCTATCAATGGACGCTCCCCTCCTGGTAAAACTTCTCCACCCTTTGTTGCTCCATCAAACTGGGAACTATACGCAGTTATCGCCTCAAGTTTCCTGTCTATATGGTCTGTTATATCCACCACAAAATCCGGAGGGGATGCGTCTTCACGAAATGCGGTCGCGTAGACCAGTTTCATTGGTCGAAACGGTTCTGCTTCAATATCGAGTTTCTTGAGGGCACTTAGAAAACAGGCATCTCTAACGAGTTCGGCTGCAATACGGTGGTCACGGTGGCGGCCAACCGGCCAATGAGTGATCACAGTTGAAGGCCGAAGGTCTCGTAGATGCTCAACTAAGAGATGACGGGACTCCTGGTCGTTCTCAAGCGCTGCGTCTGGTAGACCTAAGCACCGCCGTTCTACAAGCCCCATGATTTCCGCGGCGCGGCCTGCTTCCGCACCTCGAATAGCAGCTGATCCGGAGCTTCCCATTTCACCTGCTGTGAGGTCAATAACGCCAACCCGGTGAGCTTGGTGAGTACTCTTGATGAGCGTACCTCCACAGAGGAGTTCTGCATCATCCGGATGTGCCATGACCGCGAGTACGTCGAGTGGCTCTCGCAACGCTTGTATCTCGCCGTTTTCAGTCATTCGAAACGGAGGGCTGCAACTGGCTCTAGCCGGCTCGCACGGATTGCTGGTAGGAGACCGAAGAGCATGCCTGTGAGTGATGCCATGCCGAGTGCCGTCCCGACAGCCCACACCGGAATCTTAGCTGGGAGTGGAGTCCAGGTAGCGATACCAGCTGCGAGTCCCCAACCCATGAGCATACCTACACCGGCTCCCATAGCTGTTAAGGCTGAGGCCTCAACAAGGAATTGCCAGAGGATCTCTCTTCTGGTCGCTCCAACGGCCTTTCGGACACCAATTTCTCTGGTTCGTTCTGTAACACTTATGAGCATGATCCCAATAACTCCCACTCCACCCACAAGTAGGCCAGCTGACGAAAGTGCAAACATCACTAAGAAGAAGACTGCAGTCAGTTGATTAAAGAGATCAAGGATTTGAGCAGAACCGAGCACAGCGAAATTATTCTCGTCCCTAGGCCCGAGCCCTCTCATTCCTCTGATTGTTGCGATCACCTCATCCTGAGCACGTTCCATTGAAACAGAATCTATTGGCACGATCATGATTTGTGCTTGAGAGGTTGATTGACGCAACCTCCTGTTGGCGGCTGTCCACGGGAAGATGGCCCAGTGTTCAACCGCATCACTAAAAACGTTGGGTTCGTTCTCAAATACGCCAACTACTGAAAACGGCTCTTGTGTTCCGCGCCACCGGTTGAGCATTCGGACCCGTCTTCCGATTGGATCACGTTGGCCAAAAAGTTCTGTAGCTAATTCAGAGGACAGCACAACCACGGATCGGTTTTGGTCAACCTCTGCAGGAGTGAAGTCCCTCCCGGCGATGAAGTCGCCAAGCGTATACTTTGGCCATCCGGAGGAGTACCCCGTCGACTGTACACCACGTACCTGGTGGCTCTCAAAGGACATGTCGGTGGAGAATTGAAATGTGTAGAGCGCTTCATCGACCGTTGGGAGATTCATTAGCGCACGAGCTTCTTCAGGCTCAATCTCAGGTTTGTTCCACCATGGAGGTCGACCATTCCCTACATCCGAAATCCGCACCGCTGTGAAATCGAAGCGGGTAACCATGAAATTATTGGGGCCGCTAGCCTCGAACGCTTCCATGACACTAGTCCGGATCCCGGTAATGACAGCGGCTAGAGCTACGACAACCGATACACCGACTGCGACACCAAGAATTGTGAGCATCGAACGAATAGCGTTGGTACGCATCGCCTCAAAGGCTATCTTGAGCCCCTCATTAAGTGCAGCCAATCTCGATGCTCCCTCTTGCAGCTTGGGCTTACTCATACCGGAGTGCATCCACAGGATCGAGCTTCGAAGCCTGAGAAGCTGGGTATACTCCAGCTATGATGCCCACGCTCATGCCGAGAGTAACTCCAAGCGCTATCCACTTGGCACTGACTGCGGCGGGCATCGGCGAGAGCGATGCTACGAGTGTGGCGATTCCGATGCCTGCGAGGACTCCCAGAATCGCACCCATTGTGGAGAGGGTTGCCGATTCGATGAGAACTTGTGCCAGGATATCTCGGCGCCGCGCACCCAGTGCCTTTCGCACTCCGATCTCCCGGGTACGCTCCATCACCGAGACCAGCATGATATTCATGATCACGATTCCACCAACCACCAAAGATATGGCCACGAGACCTGGCAATGCCGTAAAGAGTATACGGGAAATATTATCCCAAAAGCTTATGGCATCATCTGCAGTTTCCAAAGCAAAGTTATTTGCTTCCGAGGGCCTTAACAGGCGCCTGGTCCTCATGATACCCTCTGCCTCCATTTGAGCCTCAAGAAGGCGGTCCGGGTTGACAGTCTGGATAATTACTTCGTCCACAATCCCGGGAGGGTTGAGTACAGCTTGAATTGGTGATTGGTGAGGAGCGACTGCAAAGTTGTCGAGTGACATTCCGAACAGTGAGCCCCGCTCTTCAAGTACACCAATCACCCTATAGGGGAAGCCCCTCAAACGGACTGTATGTCCGATTGGATCAAGATCTTCGAAAAGGACTTCAGAAGTTTCAAAACCCAATACGAGGACTGGAGTTCCAGCGGTAGCTTCTTGTTCAGTGAAAGCTCTACCACGGTCAATCTTAAGGTTGCGGACGGGAAAAACCTCGGGGGATGCTCCGATCAGCTGAACTCCGGTGGCAGTACGACCATTATCCGCAACTGCCGTTCCACCGGAGCTGCTCTGGATTGCGATTAGTGCTGGGATCGTGAGTCGGGCACGGATCGCTTCTGCATCCTCGTAGCGAAGCCGGGGTGCTCGCATTCGACGACGCCACCGCTCCTCGTCGCTATTGATATCAACTTCGGGCCAGCGGCGAAGTGTGACGGTACTTACGCCGAATACCTGTGAGGTAACTTCTTCACGCACATAACGATCTAGGCCCTCGATAATCGTCACGACTACGATCAAGAACATTACCCCTAGGATCACACCTAGAAGGCTAAAAAAGCTTTTTAGCTTCTCGGATCGAAGCTGTTGCATGGCGAGGATGACGCCTTCCCAGACCTGCATCTAATCCTTCAGCCTGCTGGTGAGACTTCAGTCAGCATCAATCAGACCCACCAATTCTGATCCTAAACCCGCCGCCGCCACCACCACCACCGATGCTGAACTGGAAGCCCCCGGTGCTTTCGTCATCTGCATTCCTTACTAGATCCCCGTCTTGTAGCTGGCGGATCATCTGGTAAGGACCTGCGACCAAGTTGTCTCCGACATCAATACCAGAAAGGACCTCAAAATATTCCTGACCGGCGATACCCAGTGTTATGGGAGTGAATGTGACAGTGCCATCGACGACAGTGAAGACACCCTCCTCGTCCGGAGAGGAATCTCCTCCTTGAGAGGAATCACCGGATCCCGGACCAGTCCTGTCAGTTAATTGGTTAAGATTGGCAGATTGATTCTCTGAAGATTGAGTCTCTCTAACCGTCACCGCGATGATTGGCACTGAAAGGACACTTCTACGCATTTCGGTGACGATGTCAGCTGTAGCGGACAAGTCCGGGCGTAGGGATGTGCCCGTCTCATGTAGTGTGATCACAACTTCAAAGTCGATCGCAGCCTGCTGACTCGCTGATTGCTGAGACGGTGGGTTGATGGCCGAATTACCGATTTCTGTGACTCGCCCGGAGAAATACTCGTTAGAGAAGGCATCAATGCGAATTGTCGCACTGTCACCTAACGAAATCTGAGGGACATCGGTTTCGTCTACCTGGACAACAACTTCAATTACAGAAAGATCAGAGATAGTAAGTACAAGTGAGCCCGGGTTGTTCATCGTACCGATGATAACGGTCTCACCTTCTTCAACGTTCAGCCTTGTTACCCTACCATCCATGGGCGCAATGAAGATTGTCTTCGAGACCTGTTCGGCAGCTTCCTCAACCGCAGCTTGAGCCTGTGACACTCCATGCCTTGCTGAGGCAAGAGTTGCTTCTGAGACATCTAGATTAGTACGTGCATCATCGATCTGTTGACGACTCACCAGTATAGAATCGCGGGACCGTAGAGCCAGCAGGCGATCTAGGTCGCGCTGTGTACGTAAGAGATTCGCCTCTTGTTGAGTTTGCTGCGCTTGTGCTTGAGCGAGAGATGCTTGGGTACGTGATAACGACGCCTCGTATTGATCCGGCTCTAAGCGAAGGAGCACTTGTCCCTGCTGGACGTCCTGACCTTCATCAACCAATAGCTCTGCAACTCTGGCAGAAACATCAGAACTAATGTTGACTGTTCGTCGAGGCCTGATATTCCCACTTGCTGTTACGACCTCAACAAGATCACGTCTTTGGGTCTCCTCAATACGCACGTCAACTCCTCGGTCACCTCGAAATATCGTCTGGAGTGCGGCGGCAGACGCTAACAAGATGATGCCAATAATCCCGATGATAACCTTAGTTCGTTTCTTCATATCTCTTGTTAGATCGTTTCTCTTTGGTTTGTTAGGTGTCAGTTCCGAAGGGATGTGCCAACAAGTACTTCGAGACTAGTCACTGCGTCATGATAAGCGAAGACCGCTGCTATGCGGTCCCTTTCTGCCTGAGCCAGTAGGGTTTGCGCGTCTACAAGTTCAACGAAGGTGATTGCTCCCAACTGATAGCGTTCACGCGCGAGAGTTAGCTGTTGATCAGCTAACTCTCGGTTGCGTTCCTCCAAGAGAGCACTCTGATAAGCTGTTTGGACATTGGCGATACCAATCGATAGATCGGCCTCTAGTGCTAACTCCTGTTCCCGTATCTGCTGCACCATATCATCTCTTTGAAGGCGTGCCGCCTGCAGATTCCGTTCTCGACTGAGACCTTGGAAAATCGGAATTTGGAGGCGAAGAGAGACACTAGGTGGAGAACCCTGGAAGTTGAACGGGAATGCTCTATTCGAATTGAGGATCCCCTGCCTCTGTTCATCTGTGAATGCAAATCGGGAGCAATCAAACGGCGGAAGAGGATCAGCGAGGCGCGAGTACAGGTTATTGGTTTGCACACACTGAGCTACAGACGAAGCAACCTGAGCACGAGCCTGTGCTATCTGGAAGTCTGTGTTGCTAGCCTCTCGAGTGAACCCACTCCATCCGGTTGAGATGGATAGGGATGGGAAATAGGAAGAGCGCGCCGAGCTTATTCCGATGTCTGCTACTTCCTTAGACCTTCGTCTTGAGCGAAGTGTCGGGTTTCGATCAAGCGACATGTCTGTCAAAGTTTCAAGATTCCAGGTGGGCTCTGAAAGTGTGAAATCAGTTGACAACGTGATGTCTTCATTGACTCCTAAGCCTAACTGCTGAAGGAGCCTCATCTTACTTGTAGACAAAGAATTGCGGGTCCGAAGCACTACGACTTCAGAACGACCAACTTGGACCTCAGCTTGTCCAACATCTATCGGTGTTACTGAGCCCACTTCTAGCTGGCCTTGGGCCAGTCGGAGGTTGAACTGGC
>CAJWPN010000069.1:0-10982 GCA_913045345.1 uncultured Gemmatimonadales bacterium | reverse complement strand
GTTGTAGAAGTTGGGATAGATATACCCAATGCTTCTGTGATGCTTATAGAAAATGCCGAGCGTTTTGGACTTTCCCAGTTGCACCAGTTAAGGGGGCGAGTGGGAAGAGGTCCCGCAAAGAGTCACTGTATCTTAATTGCTGAACCCGAAGCACGAGCGAGTGAGCGGTTGAATATTTTTCGAGATAGCACGGATGGTTTTGAGATAGCTCGAGCAGATCTGCGTATGAGGGGCCAGGGAGATTTCTTTGGGAGTCAGCAACATGGCCGCGATCCTATTCTCCGGTTCTCTGATCTTATAGCAGATGAAGATCTGCTCGTTTTAGCTCAAGACACTGCGAGGCAGATCATTTCAGTCGATCCAGACCTTCAACATACGGACCATAAGCGCCTCTCAGAACTCATTGAATCACGGTATCAAGATCGACTTGCCATGTTTGGGGTTGGCTAAATGTCTAGGATGCGCTAGCCGTTCTCACAGGTTCCCAATCTAAAGTGGAGGTTTCGAGCGACTTGCTAGTTGATATCAACAAGTTGGGTGATCATGTGGGTGAAGTGGTGACCCTACAAGGCTGGGTCGAAACGACTCGTGGGCATGGAAAGGTCGCGTTCGTAGTGGCTCGGGATGGGACGGGTACAGTGCAATGCGTGCTTGTCCGAGATAGTGTGGATGGAGCTACATGGGAGCTATATGAATCCTTTAACCAAGAGGCTCTCGTCTCCATCGAGGGTAAGGTGAAGGAGGATGTCCGTGCGCCGGGGGGCTATGAGATTGAAATCCATGACTTGGAGCTGATCGCTTCTGCAGATGACTACCCTATCCAGCGCAAGGAACATGGGGTGGATTTTTTACTTGATCACCGCCATCTCTGGCTGCGTTCAGCTCAACAGAGGGCGGTTCTTCGGGTTCGAGCTGAGGTTTCCCAAGCAATTAACGATTTCTTCTATACCAGGGAGTTCGTCCGGATTGATACACCTATTCTCACCGGGGCAATTGGTGAGCACGCTGGCACCCTCTTCAAGACGGACTATTTCGATGACACAGCGTACCTCGCGCAGACTGGCCAACTCTACGTTGAGGCTGCTTGTCCTGCATTCAAGAAAGTCTATTGCTTTGGCCCAACATTCCGTGCAGAAAAATCCAAAACCCGCCGACATTTGACCGAATTCTGGATGGTTGAACCTGAGGTTGCTTTCGCCGATTCAGATGACAATATGCGCCTCCAAGAAGACTTCGTATCCTATCTAGTGGAAAGAGCTCTAGAGATGTGTTCTGAGGAATTACAGGTGCTTGAGCGAGAGACCAGCAAGCTAGAGGGTATCCGCCCGCCATTCCCCCGTATCAGCTATATGGATGCGCTGGAAGTCTTAAGGCAAAAAGGCTCCAACACTGAGTGGGGTACTGACCTAGGGGCAACGGATGAAGCTTCATTGATGGAGGGTCGTGACCTTCCTCTTTTCGTATACAATTATCCGAAAGGCGCGAAGGCATTCTATATGAAGGAAAACCCCGATGACTCGAATACAGTGCTATGTAACGATCTACTTGCTCCAGAAGGGTATGGAGAGATCATTGGAGGGAGCCAAAGGGAAGACGACCTCAATCGTTTGATGGCCAGAATCCGTGAGGAGAACCTTCCTGAGCAGGCCTACGCATGGTATCTCGATCTTAGACGTTATGGGAGCTTCCCTCACTCTGGTTTTGGTCTTGGTCTTGAGCGGACTGTGGCCTGGATCACCGGGCGGCATCATATCAGAGAAATGATTCCCTTCCCACGACTAATGAACCGGCTTTATCCCTAGGGTTTAACTCATAGCGTGTGCTGTGAATAAGGTAGATTGAAGATGCCTAGAGCTGTCCTAGACATGATGGATCGGCGGCCTATATGGGCGATGCCCTCATGGGTTCCTAAGGAGATTCGATCCAGCCTACCAGGTGAATGGGAACTTGTTGTTATCGACGAACTAACAGATGGATCAGGTGATGGGGCGACACCCATAACACGCCCCGTATCACCTGCCATTCTTGAAGCAACAGCAAAGGCGGATCTCTACTTTGGGTATGGAGTTCCCGCGGAACTCTTGGAATCCGCACCAGGTCTGAGATGGGTCCATTCTGGTGCTGCAGGGGTTGGGAGTTCTCTAACTCGCCCTATGGTTGAAAGCGATGTCATTTTTACTAACTCAGCTCGTGTTCATGCTAAGCCGATGGCCGAGACAGTTCTCGCAATGATCCTGTATTTTGGAAGGGGTCTAGACCTAGCAGTGGCCAATCAGAAAAAGTCCGTCTGGGATACCGAACCGTATTACATGGAAGGCGCGCCGCTCAACGAACTCTCTGAGTTGACGGTTGGTGTCTTGGGTTTCGGTGGAGTTGGTTCTGAGGTTTCGGTGCGAGTAGCTGGTCTCGGGGCCAGGGTAGTGGCCTTAAAGCGCACATCATCACCAGAAGATATGGTGCCTATCGCTGAGGGTGTCCATGCAGGAACAATAGAGCTTCTAAGTGGAAATGAGGGTTTCAAATCCTGCCTCGCCCAGAGTGACGTTCTTGTTTTAGCGATTCCTGATACGCCAGAGACCCGGGGTATGATGGACAGCGAGGCATTTAGTCAGATGAAACAGGGAGCGGTGCTTATAAATGTCGCTCGAGGTAAGCTGATTGATGAAGAAGCTCTGATCGAAGCACTTAATACTGGAAAACTGCGTGGTGCGGCACTGGATGTTTTCCAGAAAGAACCTCTCAGAGGGGACCACGAGCTGTGGAATCACTCGAAAGTATTAATCACACCTCATGTTTCAGCGGTATCTCGAGGTTTTTGGAGGCGAGAAACAGACCTGATCCTACACAACCTTCAGTGCTACTTAGATGGTTCTCCTCTCAAGGAGTGGCGTAACGTCGTCAATAAGACGGCTGGGTACTAGGAAGCCTTCATATTTGCTTTGTTTTTTCCCACAGGGAGTCGAGCACTTCTAGGCTAGATTCCTCGATAATAATGCCAGTGTCTCGAGCAAGTTTATCCAGTAGCTCGAAGCGGTTGCAGAACTTTGTATTCGCTCGGGCAAGTACCGTCGTAGGATGTGAACCTGCCAGCCGAGTGAGATTGATGACGGCAAAAAGCAAGTCCCCTAGTTCTTCTTCTAGTCCAGTTGAGTCGCCAGATTCAGCAGCCTGCGTAACCTCATCGAGTTCTTCTGCTACTTTCTCTCGAGCTCCTCTGTAGTCCTTCCAATCGAAACCGACACTAGCAACTCGTTCTTGAATTCGGTATGACGCTGTGAGTGGATCTAGCCCACTCGCTATCCCTGCCAACACTCCCTCTGTTTCTGCTCTTTCTGACTGCTTCAGTCTCTCCCAGTCTTGTTCCTCATCATTCCCAAATAGTTGTGGGTGACGCCGAACCATTTTCTCTTCGAGGTGCCGGTAGACACTTTCAGCGTCGAGGCTATCGGATTCCTCAGCGACCACGATTTGAAAAGCCAAGTTTAAGAGGAGGTCACCCAACTCTCCTTCAAGGTCCTTACTAGAACCCTCACGGATTGCATCAACAACTTCGTGTACCTCCTCGAGCAGGTGTGGTATAAGACTCTCAGCAGTTTGTTCTCTATCCCAGGGGCAGTTGTTTCGTAAGAACCGCACGAGTTGGGTAGTTTTTTCGAGCGTACCGGGACCTGGGAAAGGAAGAGGGTTAGTCTCGGTATCCTTATCGGATTGTATCATTGAATAGGTATCTAGTTGGGTGGCTCATGTTCGGACGCCCAGTTTCTTGGCATCTTTGAGAGCCTATGTTAACTAATCCTCGTGACCGTGCTTGGGTTGAAGTCCAAGCAGATGCTCTACTTAGAAACGCCTATGCCCTCCAACAGGTGGTAGGGCCGGGTTCCCAGTTGATCCCAATGGTTAAGGCTGACGCTTATGGAGTGGGCTTATCTCAGACCGTGCGAACTCTGGAGGCTAGTAATCCATGGGGATTCGGTGTAGCTACTCTGAGCGAGGGGCTAGAGCTTCGAAGACTTGGTGTAGCATACCCAATTCTGGTTGTCAGCCCTCTCCCACCTGCGTCAACTGAACTGGCTGTGGAGGCAGGGCTGCAGCTTGGCATCTCCAATCCCGAATCCCTTAGGCTAGTGACTAGTGCTGCTGAGCGAGTTGGCCGAGCAGCGGACATTCATATCGAGATTGACACGGGTATTGGCCGAGCTGGCTTCAATTGGAAGGATGTTGGTAGTTGGAAGCGTTGCCTAGATGATGCGATCAAACTTGGTGTCAGATGGGCGGGCTCTTACACTCATCTTCATTCCGCCGACGAAGATCATGACACCGTCCTAGAGCAATGGACGCGTTTTCAGGAAGCACTCAGGCAGCTAGATGTCCCGGATAACATGCTAATTCATATAGTAAACAGCGCTGGAGCACTGCGACTTCCAGAACTCGCAGCCTCGGCGATACGTACTGGGATCTTTCTTTATGGTGGTAGGGCAGGTGTGGGTCTTCCAGATCCTGAGCCAGTCGTATCTGTCCGCGCCCGAGTTGTCCACATGCGACAAGCTCATGCAGGAGATACTGTCGGATATGGTGCTACCTACCGGGCTAAAAGCAATGAGCGTTGGGCGAGTCTCGGGATAGGGTACGGGGATGGAATCCCAAGACTGCTGGGAAATCGAGGGTCGATACTGGTTCACGGCTGTCGTGCACCAATCATCGGACGGATCTCGATGGATGTAACAGTGGTAAACATTTCTGAGATCCCGAATGTATCTTTAGGTGACATAGCCACATTGATCGGTTCAGATAAAGATGAGCAGATTACAGTTGATGAGATTGCAGAACAGGCGGATACGATTGGATATGAGATTCTCACAGGACTCTCGCCTCGTCTTCCCAGGATATGGAAAGGATTAGATGGACAGTGATCATAAATCAGACTCCTCTCTTCCAGCATGCCTACTCAGGCTAAATGAGGTGAATTCCTCGGATGAAAGAACGTGAATAGATCACTAACTCTTAGCTTGATTGGCTTGGCTGCTATGGGTATGGCAGCGTGCCAAGAAGAGAATCCCACAACCTTGGATTCAAACCTCTTGCCTGAGGAGCCAATAACCCTTGAGATCGAAATTCCCTGGGATGACTTTGCTTCAGAACTGGAAGTTTTTGGTGGATATGGAGCACCATGGGAACTTGGAACCGGAGTTGTAGCCAAGACATTTGCAGAAATTCTTAACGCGCGTACCCTAGTTCGGTTCGCAGCATACCCTAGGGTGCATCAGGTCCGGGATACCACGGGAACTACCCGCCCCGACTCGAGCTTGACCTTTATTGGGGGCAGAGTTGTTGCCTTTTTTGACACGATTGCCAGCACTAATAGTGGCGCAGTAGAGCTAGGCCTAGGTGCGACTCAAACACCTTGGGATAATAGGACGGTGACATGGTTGACCGCGGTGGATACCCTGAATGACCTGAGACCATGGCCTCAGCCTGGGGCAGGCCCAGTGACGTCAATTGGCACAACCGTATGGGATCCTGCTGAAGGTGACTCGGCTTGGTTCGAGCTGGACTCAGTGCAAGTAGAGGCTTGGGCAGATACCGCAGATGCTAGTCGAGGTGCCCGCATCGAATCACTTACAGACAACGCTCGTTTACAGGTCTCTAGGGTGGTCCTGAGGCTCGACACCCGTCCAAGCTCTAATCCAGATACGGTTATCGTGCTGAGCGCTCAGCGTGATGAGATAAGCTTTGTGTATGATCCAATCCCAGAGGCACCTGCAAACGGTATCCGTATCGGTGGTGCTCCTGCATGGCGAACAGTACTCAACGTGAAGATTCCTACTCATCTAGATGGCCCTGCTGAGCTATGTGTAGCTGCGGGTGGATGTCCACTAGAACTTGAACCGCTACAGCTGAACTATGCTGCGATCACTCTGAAAAGCGAACGAGGTGAACAAGCTTTTCAGCCGACAGATTCTATCGGATTGGACGTTCGCCAGGTTCTGAGACGAGATGCTCTACCGAAGGCACCGTTGGGTGAATCCTTGACCGGTTTGTTAGGACAACGGGTTGGACCTGACGCTTTTGGTGTGAAATCTGGGACAGATATTGAAATTCCAATTACTGAGTTTGTCAGGGACCTCTTAGAGAGCCAGGATGGGACAAATCCTACCAAGACGCTGGCTCTATTATCAGTTTTTGAGCCAATCTCGATTGCCTATGCTTCTTTTCATGGACCGGGAGATGAAAATGGTCCCGTTCTCAGATTGGTAATCACTGTGGGTCGAGCAATGGAACTACCATGAAACAGTTCATACGGACTTTAGTTCTCGCACTCATTATCACTCTGGTCACTGCTCCCGCAGGTGCCCAATCTCTTTACAATGCGGCGGGTATGGGTCTCCCCGTCGAGGCAATCGATGGTCGTGCTAGAGCACTTGGCAACTTGGGGATCGGACTTTTTGGAAGTGGTTTGTTGCCTGGTGATCCTGCAGCAGCGGGAATGTTCATTGTGCCAACAGCAGTAATCGTGGGTCAGCCATCGTGGGTTGACTATGACCATGAATCAGGAAACTCAGGAAGTATCCAAGGGAGTCGTTTTCCATTAATGGGGGTGGGTTATCCAGCTTTCTCTGGAATATTCACATTGAGCCTCAGTTCATTCCTGGACCAGCACTACAAGAGCCAGAGGTCTTTAGAGTTGGACCTCAGAGGGGAGGAGAGTGAAGTCACAGATCTCTTCGAACAGGATGGATCGATTGGGAGCCTGAATTTTGGATACTCAAGACCTATAGGGACAAGCGCTGCGCTCGGGTTCAGTCTTGGTCGCTATGCGGGTTCAATACTGCGCCGTCTTGAACGGGACTTTGGCACGGAATCATTGCCTGGAGCCCTGGAGTCATATCAGACGACTAGTCGTTGGACGTATTCAGGAACTTCTCTAACCGGTGGCATGGCTGCGAATCTGGGTACGATCGCTCGGGTAGCAGCTAGCGTTACTTGGTCCGATGATTTAGATGCAACTGCGTCTGATGATACTCCAGGTATGGACCGGAGTTTTTCTTTGCCGATGCAGTATCGTCTCGGTACCAGCATTGTGCTTGCACCTGGGCTTATGGTCACTGCCAGTGCAATACGGGCGGATTGGGCAAATATTGAGAGAGATCTTGATGCTCCAACTACGGTAGGGAGCACAAACAATATAGGGGTTGGATTCGAACTCTCACGAGCGAATATTTTCGGTCTTGCACTCCCACTCCGGTTTGGATACCGGAGTGGCAAGCTTCCCTTCTCCCTTGGAAGTGGTGTGGCGACAGAACGGATATTCTCTGCGGGGCTGGGACTTTCTTTGAGTCAGGCTGACAATATTGTACTAGGCAGTGTAGATGCTGCTATTGAACGTGGCCGAAGATCTGGTTCTGTCCTCACAGAAGCGTACTGGCGAGCGACGATTTCACTCCGGGTTTCCGGATACTAGCTCAATAGCGGTCTAAAGAACTTCAACGAGACCATACTCACCGTGCGCGTTCTCTTCCACACATTTGGTTGCAAAGCAAACCAGTATGATACTGAGCGCATGCGTCAGGAGCTTGAAGCTTGGGGAGCTGAGACAACTACCGAACGTCCGGAAGCTGATGTGTTTGTTGTAAATACATGCACAGTGACCAATCAAGCTGATGCGGACGCACGCCGTTTCATTAGACGACTGCAGCGCGAAGTGCCATCTGCACGGATAGTTGTGTCCGGTTGCTCTGCTGCTCTGAACCCCGACGACTATCATTCTATGGATGGCGTATCAGGAGTCGTGGCGGGGCATGATCCAGTAGCGGTTGCATCGGTAGTAACATCGAATGCTCCTGTACAAATCGAACTCCGATCATCGCTAGACCGCATCGACACCGAACCGATAGGAGGGGAATTGCTTCGGGCGCGCCGAGGCGCAGCTCGTGGTTGGCTTAAGGTCCAAGATGGATGTGACCGCAAGTGTGCCTTCTGTGCTACGAGGCTTGCCCGAGGACACTCGCGTTCACGCCAGCCCGGTCAAGTACTCGCAGAAGCAAGACTTTTGGCTGAAGTACATGCGGAACTGGTCATTACTGGGATCCATATCGGACACTATGGAAAGGACCTTACACCAGAGTGGACATTATCCAGGCTTGTAGCCCAGTTAATGGAGAAACTCCCTGATGTTCGTTTTAGATTAGGTAGTATTGAGGCGACTGAGATTGATGACCTCACCATAGAACTGTTGGCGAACTCGGGCGGACAACTTGCGCCCCACCTCCATATGCCACTCCAGAGTGGGGCTGACCCAGTTCTTAAGCGAATGCGGCGTTGGCATACCAGGGAACAATACAGGCGACGGGTACTTGAGATCACTGACCGAATCTGGCCACTTGGACTCGGAGCTGATGTGATCACGGGATTCCCAGGTGAGACACCTACAGACCATGAAGCAACGTCTAGTCTTATTAGGGAACTGCCGTTCACGTATTTACATGTGTTTCCTTTCTCTCCGCGAGATCGAACAGTGGCTGCGAGGCTTCCTAGCCCCGTTCCGCAGCGGATCGCGGGAGAACGTAGTCGGGAACTTCGAGAGATAGCTAACGATAAAGGATTAGCGTATAAGGCATCTCGTATTGGCGGGCCAGCAGAGGTTGTTGTCGAGGGTGAAAGTGGAACGGCCCTTACCGGAGATTACATACGGGTAGGCCTCATCGGCTTAGACCGAGATAGTAAGGGTTTGTCGAGCCCTCGGTATAGTGGCACTCTGCAGGGTGACAAGGAGCACTTATACATTGAATTATCTCAAGACCCTGCTGCCATTCTAGGATGACCAAGACTACTCGCTCGAAACGTGCGTACGTCGAGACGTACGGCTGTCAGATGAACATTAGTGACGGCGAGCTTATGGAAGGTATCCTCGCGAATAGTGGATTCAAGATTGTCGAAGCACCCGAGGATGCGGATGTAGTTCTTGTGAACACATGTGCAATCCGCGAGCACGCAGAGAACCGTGTGCTCGGGCGTGTAGCACAGCTTAACGGCCTCAAACGCGAGCGTCCTGAGCTAGTAATCGGTGTCACAGGATGCATGGCCCAAAGGATGGGAGAGACTCTTTTTGAGCGGGCACCGTACGTAGATTTAGTAATGGGCCCAGACGGTTATCGTGGCCTGCCGGGTGCACTTGAAAACCTTGAGGCATATCGTTTCGATAGGGGGAGTAATTCTAGGATTCGTGATTCTCAGCTTGCTGTCCTTGACCTTAGTTTAGGCGAAAATTATGAAGGTTTGGAACAAAGACGCACGGAGGGGCCCACAGCATGGATTCCTATCCAACGTGGCTGTAACCATCGCTGTACGTTCTGTATTGTTCCCTATGTTCGGGGTCCAGAGAAGAATCGAAATCCGCTAGAGATCCTGAATGAAGTTCGTGATTTAACATCGAGGGGAGTTACAGAGGTTACGCTATTAGGGCAGACCGTAAATTCCTACACATCGATGGGCGTTGGCTTCCCCGATCTGCTATCTGAGGTTGCTCAAATAGAGGGTATTCGGCGTGTGCGATTCACTTCACCCCATCCGAATGACGTCACGCCAGAGCTTGTAGAAGTGATGGCAACTGAACCAGCGGTTTGTGAACACCTACATCTTCCCGCACAATCGGGTAACAATCGGACGCTGAAGCGTATGCTTCGACGGTACTCGGTCGAGGTCCTTCTAGAGAAAGTCGAGATGGTGAGGGCGGAAATTCCTGAAATAGCAATCTCTACTGATATCATTGTGGCTTTCCCAGGTGAAACTGACGACGAATTTCGGGATACGCTGGAATTGATGAGGACAGTTCGCTTTGACGAGGCGTTCACCTATAAATACTCGCCTAGAGAGGGGACTCCTGCGACACGCCTACCTGCTGATCAATTTGTTCCTGCGCTCGAGGCTCAAGAAAGGTTAGAGGAGCTCATAGAAGTTAGTCGCGGCATCCAATCTGAGATTAATGCCAGAGAGATAGGAAGGATTGACGAAGTTCTTATAGAGCGGGTGGGACGCCATCCTGGGCAGATTCTAGGTCGGACACGTAGGAATAAGGTCGTCGTCTTTGATGGTGATTCAGAGCGGATTGGATGTTATACCCATGTTGGGTTGGACAGGACGACAGGGGCGACGTTTGCTGGAAAGGAGACTGACCAGCCTGAACTAGTGGGACAGAATTGAGCAAGATTATCCGTGCGATAGGGATCCTATTGGTTGTGGGCTTGGCGATGGGACTGCAGTCGCTTAATGGCTCAGAGACGGTGACCTTGGAGTTGGGCGTAATAACCCTGTACGATGTTCCGATCACGGCCGTAGCCTTTTTTGGTCTGTTAGCGGGGATGGTTATCATGCTTGTCGCTAGCATCCATAATGACTTAAGGGTTAGACGAATCCTCCGAGACCGACTTACAGAAGAGGATAGTGAGGAGAGGGCCCGCTTCACCGATCACAGACAGCACGATTTATTCGGGAAAGATGATGAAGAGAGCTAGTGGACAAACTTTAGTCATTCTTGAAGAAGCTCTAGATCTGCTAGCAGATCAGGTGACTGGAGTCAGTTTGATCAGTGACATTGCTTTAGCTGCTAAGGTTATCTCCCGTGAGGTTAATCGAGCTGGGTTGTCTGAAATCTTGGGTGAGATTGGGCGAGAAAACTCACATGGGGAAAAAGTCCAGAAGCTAGATATTTTTGCGGATGACGTTATACAAAAGGCTCTTTATCGCTCAGGCTTGATCGCATGCATGGCTTCCGAAGAAAATGAGACTTTCTGGTCGGTGCCAGATGACTTCTCACGAGGGGACTTCGTTGTTGCGTATGACCCACTAGATGGGTCATCAAATATCGACGTTAATGTCTCTATCGGAACCATCTTTAGTATTCATTCGATGATTTCCGGTTCAGAGAGCGGTGAATTGAAGGACTTCTTACAAGCCGGCAAAAAACAGATTGCAGCTGGTTATGTCCT
>CAJWPN010000068.1:0-11158 GCA_913045345.1 uncultured Gemmatimonadales bacterium | reverse complement strand
CGCTGAACAGAATGTATATGTCGGGAGCTGACACGGCACTTGCGGATACATTGGCAATCGAGGCCGGCTTCAGCCTCATTCTGCCAGCGGTATACAGGTGGAATCAGTCAGACTCGGTATTCCTTTTCCGGAATGACAATCCCGACCCTTCTGAACTGATTCGTCAAATAGGAGTCACTTGGAAAACTCCTATCCCATCTGCTACACAGCAGGAAACAGTCTTAGAATGGCGATCAGAGCTAGTATCTGGTCACTACTCTGAGCCCCAAGACCATGCTCTTGAAAATGTCTCCTCAGGACCAATTGAGCACCTGGGAAATAATGGCTATCAAGTACAGGCTGAATGGAGGAACCCGCCGGACCGTGGCTGGCCAGCAGGAGGAGTGTTTATCACTCGAGTAATCGTTTGTGAGAACCAGAACCGAAGCTATTTATTGGACTCCTGGCTCTATGCCCCCGGAAAAGAAAAATACGAATACATGATTCAGCTCGAGACGATCTTAGATTCCTTCCGATGCGGTTCTGCTTGAGGGTGAAAGGCCACATCTGAGGTGTAAGTAATCCTCAGTAATAAAGCCATAACTACCGAGCCAACTGCATTAATTAATGTCGTCTCAGCAACACTTTCCGCTTTAGGTACCTATTGCCCTTTATAGGGCCTTCCAGAGCGATTGGCATCTCCCGTCTCCTTCCGTAGAATGGTGGGTTCTCGATCCTAATCGCCTCTGGAGTAGCAAGTAGTGAGCTTTGTCCATCTGCATACGCACTCTGAGTTCTCTCTACTTGATGGCGCTAATCGGATTGGAGACCTGGTTTTAAAAGCCAAAGAGCACGAAATGCCGGCACTCGCGCTCACTGACCACGGATGCATGTTCGGTTCGTGGAGCTTCCATAAGAGGGCTATTAGCGAGGGGCTCAAGCCCATCATTGGTATGGAGGCTTACGTTGCTCCTGGGGATCGGCGGGAGCGATCCAAGTCCGGTGTTGGGGGACGAGCATACTACCACCTGGTGCTACTCGCTCGTGACCGGATTGGCTACCAGAATCTCCTTAAACTCTCTTCGCTCGGATACACAGAGGGCTTCTACCATAAACCACGTGTAGATCGGGACGTCTTAGCCCGCTATCAAGAAGGCTTAATCGTTAGTTCAGCATGTCTGGCTGGTGAAATTGCTCGCCACCTCAACGCAGATAACTGGGCCGCGGCCAAAGAGACAGCTGAATGGTACGCAAATGTTTTTGACGGCCGTTACTACCTTGAAGTGCAGGCGCATGACTCTGAAGGGCAAGCGGAAACTAATAAGAAGATCTTCACGTTAGCTGACAAACTCGGGCTCCCTGTGGTTGCTACGAACGATGCACATTTCTTGCGACCAGAAGACCATGAAGCCCACGACGTCCTCCTCTGCATTGGGTTGGGTAAGGATCGTGATGACCCTAAGCGCATGAGATATGATGAGGGGCTCTATTTCAAGAGCGCTGACGAGATGGCATCGCGGTTCCCTGATCGACCCGATGTGATTGAAAACACGTTAAGAATTGCTGATGAAGTTGACCTCCTCTTCGAGAAAAAATACCACTTACCAGAATTCCCTCTTCCGGACAAGTACTCTGATCCAAACGACTACCTAGAACAGCTCACCATTCAGGGAGCGAAGAAGCGCTACGGCGACCCACTACCGCCAGAAGCTCATGAGAGACTCGATTACGAAATTGGTGTGATTAAAGGCACAGGTTATGCCGGATATTTCCTAATCACCCAGGATTTCATTCAGTGGGCTCGCAACAAGAACATCCCTGTTGGACCAGGTCGGGGCTCAGCTGCAGGATCACTCGTAGCTTACGCGTTGGGCATCACCAACTTGGATCCACTCAAGTTCGGACTACTCTTTGAGCGGTTTTTGAACCCGGAACGTATTTCGATGCCAGATATAGATATCGATTTCTGCTACGAACGTAGAGGCGAGGTCATTGAATATACCCGTCAAAAATATGGGGAAAACGCGGTTGGTCAGATTATCACATTCGGAACAATGAAGAGTCGCGCTGTCATACGCGATGTGGGGCGCACACTTGGATTTGAGCCCTCTGAAACTGACCATATTGCCAAGTTAATTCCGAACCAACCTGGTAGCGCCTTCACAGTCCAGGAAGCGGTCGAAAACCTCAAAGAGGTCAAGAGCTTATACGAGTCCGACAACCGACATCAACAGCTATTTGATTACTCGATCACTCTAGAAGGCCTCGCTCGTCACGCGTCGGTCCATGCTGCCGGCGTGGTGATCGCGCCAGGTCCTCTCGATGACTATGTACCGGTCAGCGTCCAACCTGGAAAGAATGGTAACGGCAACAATGCGATGTCAGTTACCCAATACGACATGAATGGCCTAGAAGAGGTCGGGATGCTCAAGATGGACTTCCTAGGCCTCAAGACACTTACGGTTATCCATGATGCAGTAGAAATGGTAAGGGAGAGGTATGGAAGCCTTAATAATCCTGATAGTGAAGAAGTTTATGCTACAGTAGACGACATACCACTAGATGATCGCTCAGTCTACGAAATGTTGGCTCGTGGAGGGACTTCCGGCGTCTTTCAATTCGAGTCTAACCTTGCGAACGATAAGCTTCGGGCGATGAGGTGTGACCGTTTTGAAGACTTGGTCGCGACGAATGCTTTAATCCGTCCAGGTCCTCTCGACTCTGGTATGACCGATGTCTACATCGACCGAAAGACAGGCAAAACAGACGTCACATACCCGCATCCTGATCTAGAGAACATTCTCAAGTCTACTCATGGAGTAATAGTCTATCAGGAACAACTGATGCGGATTGCCTCAGAACTTGCTGGCTTCACCCTAGGAGAAGCAGATGTGCTCCGTAAGGCCGTTGGGAAAAAGATCAGCTCTCTTATCAAGAAAGAACTCAAGAAATTTGTCGACCGTTGTGTCGAGCGGGGTGTCGATAAGCTGATCGCGATCGAGCTTGGAACTCAAATTGAGACTTTTGGTCGTTACGGTTTCAACCGAAGCCATAGCGCAGCATACTCATTGATTTCTTACCATACGGCTTGGTTGAAGGTGCATTATCCGTCGGAGTTCATGGCCGCGCTTTTATCTTCGGCAATTGATAACACCGATAGTGTCGTAAAGTATATCGGTGCATGCAGGGACTTGCCCCGCTACGTGCCCGGCCTGAAAGAGCCGATTGAAGTCCTCCCTCCAAACCTAAATGAGTCGGGATGGAAATTCACGGTTACAGAAAATGGGCAGATTCGGTTTGGATTGGGCGCCGTAAGAGGGGTCGGACAGGCAGCGGTCCGTTCAGTTCTCGAGGCACGTCCAAATGGGAAATTTAATTCACTCTTCGAATTCCTTGAGCGCATTGATATCCGATCCCTTAATAAACGAGCGTGCGAAGCACTGATCGCTGCGGGCGCGATGGATGAGTTTGGAGGCCGAGCACAATTACTAGAAAGCCTTGATACTGCATACGGTGAAGTACAGGCACGTCAGTCAGAAATTGCATCAGGACAAGGATCTCTGTTCGGAGACACTTCGTCACTTCCTCAAGCAGGACCGCCACTCCGAGAGGTTCCTGAATGGCCTGAACAAGACCGTCTCGCCCGTGAAAAAGAAGCTCTGGGATTTTTCATCTCAGGACATCCCTTGGATCATTACCGAGATATAGTGGAGGCCTTTGGGCCGGTCTCAAGTAACACGCTCGTTGAACGCGCAGGACAAAACGTTGATTTGCCTTGTGTCGTCACAGCAGTAGCGAGACAGATTTCTCGGCGTAACAACTCAGAGTGGGGCAAGATCACCGTAGAGGACTTCCAGGGAACCGCGACAATCCTAGCTTTCGGAGAAAACTGGGAAGCATACAAGGATGTGCTCCAACAAGACGCCGTTGTCCTACTCTCAGGCAAAGTGAGCGGCCGGGAACGTGATGAAGATGACCCTCCAGTCTTCTTGGATTCCGCTCGCCCCCTTGAGGAGCTTACGGGAAGTGGAGAACTATCTGTAAAAATCGAACTGGACTTTGGGCCCGATGCGGATGTGACAGAAGAAGTGTTCAAGAAAGCGAAAGAGGTGCTTGCCTCCCACCCAGGAGCATCGCCCGTTTTGGTGCAAGTGGGTTTGGACAACGGTGCCCCAGCCCCACATTTCCGATCTCGATCCCTTAAGGTCAGCTCAAATAGTCAAACCCTTGAACAACTCCGCAAAATCTTTGGTCATGGTAAGATCAGACTAGTCAGGACAGTGGAACCAAGCTCAGAATTCGTCGTTGGTCTGTAAGAAGACGCACATATACACCTACGGCAATTACCCTTCCAATCGGCACTAATCCCTAGGAAGTTATGATCCTCCCTATATCAAGGGCCGCACCAATAACCCCAGGTGGAACAACAAGAGTATGAGCGAAACCGAAAACACTCAGGTCTCGAAAATATCGAGACAGATCCTAGAAGATCTCGGTATCGAAGACACCAACCTCGGAGGATTTGCAGGTACTTGGATTGGGTCAGGTCCTGACCTGGACGTCTATTCCCCTATCGATGGTTCTCGCCTCGCTACTGTGACCCAGGTTACTGAAGATGAGTATGACCAAGTAGTAACCAGAGCTCAGCAAGCATTTCTGGAATGGCGTAAAGTACCAGCACCGAAGCGCGGTGAGGTCATCCGGCAACTTGGGAATCGTCTCCGTGAGAACAAGCATGCTCTTGGTGCCCTCGTCACTGTAGAAATGGGTAAAATCAAGGATGAGGGTGAGGGTGAAGTTCAAGAGATGATCGATATCTGTGATTTTGCGGTAGGGCTCTCCCGACAGCTTTACGGCCTGACAATGGCTAGTGAACGACCCGACCACCACATGAGGGAGCAGTGGCACCCCCTCGGTATCGTGGGCGTAATCACAGCCTTCAACTTTCCCGTAGCAGTATGGAGTTGGAATGCTGCGATTGCCGCAGTTTGCGGCGATTCCACCCTATGGAAACCAGCGTCAGGCACGCCATTAACTGCACTGGCTGTAACAAAGATTGCTGCAGACGTCTGCATCGAGAATCAAGTGGATCCAGCTATTTTTTCTCTGGTGGTTGGTAAGGGCTCCACCGTGGGTGACCGTCTACTACATGACAGACGCCTACCACTAGTATCGGCCACGGGATCTTGCCGTGTAGGTGAGCGCGTCGGAGAAGTTGTTGGTAAACGCCTCGGTCGGACCATACTAGAGTTGGGGGGCAATAACGCCATCATAGTGACACCTAGCGCTAATATGGATTTGGCCATCCCTAGCATTTTGTTCGGTGCTGTTGGAACAGCGGGACAGAGGTGCACGACCACCCGCCGTATCATCGTACATCAGAACATCCAGGACGAACTTGTTAGGAGGCTAGTGAAAGCCTACGGAAGTATACGGATCGGAGACCCGACTGATGGTGAAACGCTTATGGGTCCGCTTGTAAACCAACAAGCAGTGGATGACCTCCTCGAAGCCCGAAGCAAACTCTTGGAAGAAGGCGGAGAGATCATCTATGGTGGCACACAACTCGTTGGGGACGAATACCCCGGTGGCCTCTATGTCATACCATGCATCGCTACAGCTGAGAACCACTACGAAATTGTGCAGACGGAGACATTTGCGCCGATCCTATACATTATCAGTTACGGGTCTTCCGACGCTGGACCAGAACAGGCAATCGATGAGGTTCAGGAAGCCATCGAGCTCCATAATGCTGTGCCACAAGGGCTCTCTTCAGCAATCTTCAGTGAGAACTTCCGAGAGGCAGAGTATTTCTTATCTCACCGAGGATCAGATTGCGGGATCGCTAACGTGAATATTGGCACATCCGGCGCTGAGATTGGTGGGGCTTTTGGAGGAGAAAAGGAGACGGGGGGTGGTCGTGAATCTGGATCAGATGCCTGGAAAGCCTATATGCGTCGCCAAACTAACACCGTGAACTGGAGCACAGAGCTTCCTTTAGCTCAGGGCCTCTCGTTCGAGGTCGACCGGTAGCGAGAACTGGACACTTGGCTGACGACTATCTCCAAGTCGCCCTAATCACTGAGGTCTTCTTCGATGATCCTACTGGAGAACGACTTCAACGGGCGCTCGTCGATGCACAATCCCGAGGGGCTGACCTAGCTCTATTACCGGAGATTCCATTAAACCGATGGTCGCCCGCATCTAAGCAAGTCATTGATCAAGATGCGGAAGAACCAGATGGATGGCGCCAAACCCTCATGGCCGAAGCAGCTAAGTCAGTTGGAATTGGCATCGTAGGAGGAGCAATTATCCGAGATCCAGATACCGGGATTCGCTATAACACTGCTCTACTCTATGATGGCAAGGGAGTTTGTCATGCCCGTTACCGTAAGGTCCACCTTCCTGAAGAAGAGGGTTACTGGGAGACAAGTCACTATATGCCTGGCACCGAACCACCTCAGGCAATCTCGGACACCTTCTCTCTCACGGTAGGGCTACAGATCTGCTCTGACGTCAACCGTCCACAAGGATTCCAGATTTTATCATCCGGAGGGGCTGAGGTCGTTTTCGCACCTAGAGCGACCCCACCTGAAACGTATGAGCGCTGGCGACTCATCCTTCGTGCAAATGCAATCATGAGTGGGGCGTATGTACTCTCGACGAACCGCCCCCGCCCAGAGGGTGGGGCACCTATCGGCGGCCCCTCTCTTGCAATTAACCCATTTGGGCATGTGATGATCGAGACCAGCGATCCCATCGCTCTAGTGAAGCTCGAACGTAGTATGGTCGAACAAGCCAGTAGGGATTACCCAGGTTATCTAGATCGCTTCCCAGACGTCTACGCTAAGGGATGGCTCAAGCTCACGGAGTAATCTGATTGTCAGGCTAAGGCCTACAGAACTCTAAATCCTTTGTCACTACATCAACATTTACTAGTACAGGCAGCTAATCCTCAAGAACTCGGCTCAATACTCTCCAATTTAGGCGCTATACGGTCGACTCTATAGGAACCAATCCTGTATATGACCTCGTCGCCTGTGGAACGTGCCCACCGATCTGAGTCTCCGGTACCGATGGTCACTAGTGCAAGAACATTACCGCTTTCGTCATATGCGGTTGTAACACCCCCCTGATCCATCACTTCGAGAGAGTCTCCCTCCTCAAGGAACCCAACGGCTAAAAGGCTGGCTAACTCCGACATGACTCCGTTCACACCCGAGGAGCTCGTTTCACCCCCATTCTCGAACGTCCAAAGGCTGTCACCTCTAACCAGCGTATATACCTCAGCATCACGCTGGATTTCTATTCTGGTAACCGCAGCCGTATCGATCCCAACCACCCTCTTGCTTCGCCATTCATTGGGCAACCTCCGAACATGGGTTCGCAGATCACCCTCTAGGATATAGACCTCATCCTCATCTGGAAGTCTCACATAGGTTGTCGAAACTCTGGGGCCTGCATCACCCACCAATATTGTCTTGGTTACACCGTCTATATCGAATTCGATTGACCAACCGGCGTCAGCTGATAGTCCCATACGATCATGGTTGCTGGGGTTCGAAGCTACCAGATCGCCAACTTCAAAGGTCAATATTGCCGTCCATAAACGAAAAACAGCCGCAGAGTCTGACTGATAACCATTCACAGTCCAGTTATCGAGCCCACCAGACAGCTCCGAGTTATAGTCTGGACCATTCATGCGGACTGATGTAACAGATACTTCCGAGATATTATCAAAGAATGTGGCGACATCTCCGGTAGCACCCCTTGCTCCATCCCCCTGACTCGAGAACAGTGCCGCGACAGCCCAAAGTCCAGCTATAACAACCAGCGCACCGACCAACGTCTTAAGTGTCTTTTCGCTCATGCCACGACTTCCTTCCATCGAGACTCAGCACGACGTCTTCGGCCAGTCACCCGGTAGACCCCTATAAGAACAAAAAGTAGAGGGACCCCAACTAAATTCATCCACTTAAGCATCACCTTACCATATTCGGAATCAAATACAAAAGTCGGGGGCGTTCGGTCTTGGGAACGAATCCGTATCAAGGATTCGTCTTGGGCTAACCAGTCGATCGTATTGGCGAGAAAGATCAAGTTTGATGGATTACCCTGCAGGAACTGAAACTCAGTGAAGGTCGCATCACCTACTACGATGACTCTCCCCCGTGTTTCTCCTTCATCTGGAGTAAGCGCAACCGCTAGCGTACGCACACCAAGTTGATCCGGTGCAGCAGCCCACTCTTGATCAGGGGCGATTGACTCCATCGGAGCTCGTGTGAACCCGGATTGTGTGGTTTCCCAAAGAGGTGTTACCTGAGCTGTATCTGTTATCTCCAGTTGAGCAGCCCACGCAAAGGTGACGGCATTAATACCCGAGGTGATGGCGTGATCTGATGCGGGAATCGCTATAGGCCATAAGGGATAAGGGGCTATCACATTGAAGAGTCCACGACGCCCCATAGACACATTTTCACTTGATTGAAGATCCGCCACCAAGCTTCCAGATAATTCCACACCGCGGGCACTCAACATGGACTCGAGACCAGATCGCACAGGCAGTGGATTTGGCGTTTGAGGATTGAGGAGAATCGATTCCATCAAGAGAAGTGTGGCGCCACCCTGGTCTATGTATTCTTCAACACGCTGAACAGCTAAGCTATCCATCATAGTCGTCGCACCCGCCACAATAAGCACTTCCGTTGACTCACCCGAAATTACCGAACCCGATTCACCTGAAATATTCACCGAACCGATCTCATACCGATCGCCTAAGCTTTCACGAAGCCCAGGAATATCATCTATCCCTTTAGTATCGAAGCCCTCAACAAAGCTGACTTGAGGGCGGGCCTCAGTAGTCATCCGGTAAATCGCTGATGCCAACCGAAACTCCAGATCGTCGGTGCGTTCAATAAGTGGCATGACCTCCTGGTCATCCGCATAAGTCATCGCGAGACCGTAGTACCCTCTCCGAATCTGGAATTCGTCATCCCTTAAGACGTTGAATTCAATCGGGAAAATACCAAAGGCAGACGCTTCACCTGCTGCATCTTCATCATCATCCGGATTCAGTTCATTCACCACCACACTCCCACCTGAAGCTGCCCGCATATCTGCAAGCAAATCCCGAACGTCGCGGAGTTGGATCTGGATTTCAGGAGGCAGCTGCGCAGAGGCGTACAACTTTATCTGGACAACATCATCGATCTCACTAAGCAAATCCTCTGTGCCCTCAGAAAGGGTATAGAGATTTTCAGCGGTCAAGTCGATCCGGCCTCGGACATAGCTACCAAGAAGATTGGCCATTAGCACTAGGACGATGAAAACAGCCGAGCCCAACCGCAGTCTCTTAAACTCAGGTCGAATGTGGCTTAGTCGCTCTCTACTCACTGCTCCAACAGCCAACACCAGGAACAGAGCAGTGGTGGAGACGAAGTATAGGACATCCCGAAGATCAACGACGCCTCGTGCGACATTTTCAAAGTGACTGACTACTGAGAGCCGTGCGAGTGCACCCGCAAGCACAGGTGGCAAGCCGATTTGCACTACCGGAACACCAATCAAGAACAGTACAAAGCTTATTGCAGCAGCAACGATGAATGCAGTGATCTGGTTTCGAGTCATGCTCGAAGCCCAGATGCCGAGTGCTACTAATTGGCCGGCAAGCAGTGCAGCACCTAAATACTGAGCAATCACTATACCTGGGTCAGCTTCTGATGCCATCAGCATTCCGATCGCTGTTGGCACGGTACCCGCAAGTGCAATGAGAACGAAAATCCAATTTCCTAAGAACTTCCCAGCAATGACCTCAGCCTCGGAAAGGGGCTGGGCCATCAACCATTCAAGGGTTCCTCCCCGCCGCTCTTCTGCGAGTGTGCGCATCGTTGCTGCCGGGACAAAGACCGCAAACAATATTGGCAGCAAATCGAAGAGAGGCCTCATCGAAGCCAGGTTCGATGCATACATATTTCGGAAACCCAAAAAGAGAGAGATCCCCAGAAAAGCTACCGCCAAGACATAAGCAGTAGGTTGATCGAAGTATCCACGCACTTCATGCCGAGCAATAGTCCAGATTCTTCGCATCATGAGTCCCCCTCAACCTCAGGATCCTCTGGCGAAGCCACTAACTGAGGACTTTCTTGCTCTAATCCCTCTGAAGTGAGATCACGGAATACTTGTTCAAGACTGGCGCGCTCACGATGCAACTCCCACAGCATCCAATTGTTATCGCGGGCAACCGAGAAAATCTTCGGCCTGAGGTCCTCTTCCGTGATCGCCTCAAGTGTCACACGCACGCGACCTTCAACTTCCTGGACTGTATGACCGGAAACACCAGACATACCCGATAGGGTTTCTGTAACGCCAGCACCTTGGGCTTCAACGATATAGCGAGCTGCTCCGCCCTGATTTGCAAGCAGGTCTTGGACACTTCCAATTGCGGCAAGCGCTCCCCGACTGAGGATGACCAACCGTGAACAAGTTGCTTCAACTTCCTGCATGACATGTGTGCTCAGCAGAACAGTCCGCTCTCTTCCGAGGTTACCAACAAGCCGTCGAATCTCGACCCGTTGATTTGGGTCTAGCCCCTCAGTTGGCTCATCTAAAATCAAGACCTCTGGGCGGTGTAAGATCGCAGCTGCCAGTCCAATCCTTTGGCGATAACCCTTAGAACACTCACCCACCGGTCGATAAAAAACAGTGCCAAGAGCTGTTTCTTCCACTGCACTTCTAATGCCCACACGGGTATCTTCAAGAGACAAGCCTCGGAGATCTGCCACGTGTTGCAGGTAGTCTGCAACCAACATCTCATCGTACAAAGGGTTCGATTCAGGCAGGTACCCAACTCGACGTTTTGCATCTGTGAGATCTTCTGTGATCGGAGCTCCATCAAAGAGAACCTCACCTTCATCAGGCTGAAGGGTACCCGTGATCATCCTCATCGTCGTCGTCTTCCCAGCGCCATTTGGTCCGAGGAACCCAACGACTTCACCACGGTCGACGGTGAACGTCAAATCGTCCACTGCAGTTACCGAGCCGTAGTTCTTACTTACGCCATTAACTGCAATCATTCGCACTCCTAAAAGCAACAAAGCCACATCGGGCTATCGCTCGACGTGGCGGCTGGCACGATAGACCCCTATGGGTGGTCGAGCGAGTAACCAAAGTCAGTTTTTTT
>CAJWPN010000067.1:0-11909 GCA_913045345.1 uncultured Gemmatimonadales bacterium | reverse complement strand
TCAGCGATGCTTATGGCTGTGCTCGATGGAATCGAAAATGAAGTTGATCCAGGCGGTCCGCTTGATCGGGATATCTATGACATGAGTCGAGAAGAACTGGCGCAATATGGGCAAACACCGAGCTCCCTTGAGGAGGCGCTCGAGGCACTTGAGGAGGACCACGCTTTCCTGACTAATGGGGGCGTTTTCACAGAAGATGTGATCTCTGGTTGGATCGACTACAAGATGGAGAACGAAGTTGATCCACTTCGTTTGCGTCCTCATCCGCACGAGTTCCATCTGTACTACGACTGCTAAGTCCTGTGCGAGAAAAGCTGTACTAGCGAATAGTCATTTATAGAGAGCAATCAGAAGTTGACTGGCTCAGCCGGGGCTTGTAGAACCCACAATAGAGGCGATCGTGGAAGCAACCCGGCCTCGTGATGTTGGAGACGGTAAGATTTTTGTGTTTCCAGTAGAAAAGATCTACTGAATCCGGACTGGTGAAGAGGATAAGGCTGCTGTCACACCGGTGAAGTGAGTACCAATCTTCGGCCTTGCCCTCAAGAGATCGGGAATCCGTTCCAAGACCTGTGAGATGTGCCTTCTGCGCTGGTACCAAATCTGTCCTGAAGGCCTTAGTTTCAACCAGCTGCCAGGGGCATCCTCAGTGGCATGTGGCGACCAGGACATCGTCACCGGCAGAGGATTGAGAGAGACCCTCGGAACCTGATCCGGTTGAGACCGGCGGAGGGAGCGCGGCCGATGAATTGGCCTAGAAACACCCAGGTCTAATCATTCCGCCTCACTTCGGATTAACCTTGTGAGAGACAGGACACTATGAGTCAGAATGGTAAGGCACGTGTCGCCCCAAAGACATCTGATATAGGGAGTGACTACCCCGAAGCTTTCCCCAATTCGAAAAAGATCTATATCGATGGGAGTCGAGGAATTCGGGTGCCAATGCGGGAGATACACCTGACCGGTGGCGAACCACCACTGCAGGTTTATGATACGAGTGGTCCTAGGGAAGTTGATGTTCGAAATGGCCTTCAGCCACTCCGAGAAGAATGGATTCGAGAGCGGGAGGTTGTTGAGACACCCAGGGTTCGTATGTCCTCGCCTGATATTGAGATGCCAGTTGGGTTGAGTCGACCGACATTCCGTGGGTGTTCTCCCGTGACACAAATGACCTATGCCCGTAGAGGTGAAATCACTCCTGAGATGGAATTCGTGGCGATAAGAGAAGGTGTCCAGCCTGATTTCGTTCGCGATGAGATAGCCGTGGGCCGTGCGATCATCCCAGCAAACATTAACCATCCTGAGATCGAGCCGATGATTATTGGCCGGAACTTCAAGGTCAAGATCAACGCAAATATCGGAAACTCGGCCGTCACATCTTCGATTGAGGAAGAGGTAGAGAAGCTTCGTTGGGCTACTCTCTGGGGTGCAGACACTGTGATGGATCTGTCGACAGGCAGGAATATCCATGAGACGCGAGAATGGATCCTCCGGAATGCCCCTGTCCCGATCGGAACAGTGCCAATCTATCAGGCTCTGGAAAAAGTCGATGGCATCCCCGAGGAACTAACTTGGGAGATATACCGTGACACGATCATTGAGCAGTGCGAGCAAGGGGTAGATTACTTCACGGTCCACGCAGGTGTTTTACTCCGCTTTATCCCACTTACAGCTGAACGTATGACAGGGATCGTTTCACGTGGGGGCTCAATCATTGCCAAGTGGTGCATGGCTCACCATAAAGAATCGTTCCTCTACACGAACTTCCGTGAGCTCTGTGAGATTATGGCCGAGTACGACGTCTCGTACTCACTTGGAGATGGCCTCAGGCCAGGCTCGATAGCAGATGCGAATGACGAAGCACAATTCGGAGAACTACGAGTTCAAGGTGAACTTACCCGGATAGCTTGGGAGTATGGGGTCCAAGTTATGAATGAAGGGCCGGGACATGTTCCCATGCATTTAGTGCGTGAAAATATGGATAAACAATTGGAATGGTGTGATGAAGCACCATTCTACACGCTTGGCCCTCTCACCACTGATATTGCTCCTGCCTACGATCATATCACGAGTGCAATTGGGGCAGCACAGATTGGGTGGTACGGGACCGCAATGCTTTGCTATGTAACACCGAAGGAACACTTAGGTCTCCCAAATCGAGAGGATGTGAAGCGTGGTGTGATCACCTACAAGATTGCCGCGCACGCTGCAGATTTGGCAAAAGGCCACCCCCGAAGCCAAGAGTGGGATGATGCGATCTCGAAGGCGCGGTTTGAGTTCAGGTGGCGGGATCAGTTCAACCTAGCGTTGGACCCGGTCACAGCAGAGGAATATCATGACGAGACGCTGCCAGCTGAGGGCGCAAAAGTCGCACACTTCTGCTCGATGTGTGGCCCTAAGTTTTGTTCTATGAAAATCACTGACGATATTCGCCGCTTTGCAAAAGAGCAGGGCATAGACACGGCCGCGGCAAACGATATTGGAATGCAGCAGATGTCCGAAGAATTTCGTGAGAAAGGGAGCGAAATTTATGTTGACCTGGAAGATCCAATGACAGTCCATCCCGGAGGATAGGTGGAAAGTAAGACCCTATCCCGACTATTCCTCAATTTCGTTCTTATCATACCAAGTGTCGGAGCGACTCGAGCGTCCGGTACCAGAAGCTTCTGCAGTTGAAGAACATCCTAGTGACCGGTGCTGGTGGTCAGATTGGCTCATGGCTTGTTCCTAAACTTCGAGGTCTCTACGGTAACTCACGAGTGATTGCCACCGACATTCGTCAACTCGATCCCGAGATGGCGGAGTCAGGCCCCCTCGAGCTCCTAGATGCAACAGATTCAGAAGCGCTTGGCGAGGCCGTAGAAAGCCATCAGGTCAGTCTTATCTATCATCTAGCAGCAGTTCTATCAGCAACTGGTGAGTGTGATCCCAGACGTGCGTGGCGTGTTAACATGTCAAGCCTTGAAGCCGTTCTCGAGGTTGCCCGTCATCAGGGTTGTGCAGTCTTCACGCCCAGCTCGATCGGTGTGTTCGGATCGGGTACACCAAAGGATCTCACACCTCAGGACACCGTGATGCAACCGACTACAATGTACGGGATCACAAAGTTGGCCGGTGAACTTCTTTGTAACTACTACCATCGAAAATTCGGAGTTGATACCCGCGGGGTTCGCTACCCTGGCTTGATCTCACACGGTGCCCCACCGGGTGGCGGAACCACTGATTGGGCCGTTGATATCTTTTACAGTGCTGTCGAGGATGGACATTACGATTGTTTCTTAGGTCCGGATACAAAGCTTGATATGATGTATATGCCTGATGCGGTTAGTGCTGCCATCGCTGTTATGGAAGCTGACCAGGATACACTTGAGCATAGAAACGCATTCAACCTGACTGCGATGCAGCTTACACCGGAGATCTTATCTGCCGAGATCCAGAAACATCTTCCGGGCTTTACGATCGATTACGATGTTGACCCGATCCGGCAGGCTATCGCCGATTCGTGGCCAGACCGGATCGACGATGAGGCTGCTCGAAAAGAGTGGGGTTGGGAACCATTGTTTGATATTGAATCAATGACTAAAGACATGCTTGAACATCTCAAATGAGTGTTATGCCGTGCCATTAGACAGACTTACGAGAGTGCTTGATGACCATGTGCTGGGGCTTGAAGAGGCTGGGACAGCTAAGGGTGAGGAAAGCATTGTGGTTTCGGTCAAGCCTGCTGAGGATGACCGCGGTCCTCGATTTCTATTGAAGGGCGAGGGGACTCAAGAGTTTATCCGCATGAATTCCAACTCCTATCTTGGCATGGGTCTGAGAGAGGAAGTTATTGCTGCAGAAGAACATGCGACTCGGATGTTCGGAGCCGGGCCTGGTGCCGTGAGATTCATCTCCGGTAGCTATGACGCACACATCGTTCTGGAAGAGAAACTTGCGGAATTTCATGGTCGAGAGGCCGCAATGATCTTTTCATCTGCCTACGCAACAGTCGTATCTACGATTACACCGTTGACTACACCTGAGACCGTATTGGTGTCTGACGAACTCAACCACAACTGCATTATCAATGCTATGAAGTTGAGTCGGCCAGCGGGTAAGGCTGTCTATCCTCATAATGACATGGGGGCATTAGATGCGGCACTCGAAGCGTGGAAGGGTAAGGCCAGGCGGGCGCTGGTAGTCACTGATGGCATTTTCTCGATGAGGGGTGACCATGCGCCTGTTGATGAGATAGTAGAGTTGTGCATTAGGCATGACTCGGATTACGAAGAAAATGTGGTATGTGTGGTAGACGACTCTCATGGGGTCGGTGCATTTGGCCATACGGGAAGGGGGGCTGAGGAGTTCACGAACAGCAAACCAGCCGATATCCTTGTGGGTACCCTGGGAAAAGCATTCGGTGTTAACGGTGGCTATGTCGCGACGAATGCTGGGACGGTTCATTTCCTTCGGGAATCATCGCAGATGTATATCTACTCGAATCCGATAACAGTTGGCGAGGCAGCCGCTGCACTGCGCTCTGTTGAAATCGTAGATAGTCCAGAAGGCATCGCGCTATTGGAGCGACTCCGGGACCTCACACAACATTTTGAGCAAGGGCTGAAGCGGTTGGGAATCGAGACGATACCCGGCGAGCATCCAGTTGTACCTCTCATGATCAGGGATACGGACAGGACAAAGGGCCTGGTCTCATACCTGTATGACACTGGAGTTCTCGTTACCGGATTGACTTATCCCGTAGTACCGCGAGGGGACGAAGAAATCCGCACGCAGATTAATGCCGACCATACCAAGGAAGACATTGACCATGTGCTGGGTCTACTGGAAGCGTATCGGTGATGTCCAGATGCTGGTGTTCGCCAATGACATCCCGACGGCAGTCAGGTGGAGTCCAGATACTGTTGATCCTATGTATTACTGTAATCTCTAGCTGTCAGGCCGCACCGTCAGGGTATTCAGGGGTATTCGATGGCAGTGCTGGACGATGGGTAGACCTTACCCACTCATTTGCTGAGTCAACGATATACTGGCCGACTGATACCGCGGGTTTCCAGCTTCAGGAGCTCGCTTTTGGCCAGACTGAAGGTGGCTGGTTTTACGCCTCATATCAGCTTGCTTCTGCTGAGCATGGAGGTACGCACCTGGATGCACCGATTCATTTTGCTGATGGCGGGCTGATGAATGACGAGATCCCTCTGTCGGGACTTATCGGTCCGGCAGCCGTTGTCGATGTATCTGAAAAAGTTGATCCAGACTACCTGGTTTCAATAGAGGATCTTACGACTTGGGAGGCAGTAAACGGAGACATTCAGGATGGTGCCATACTTTTGATTCGCACCGGATGGTCAGACCGTTGGGATGACCGTACCGCTTATTTAGGCACGAATATGACCGGTGAGAAAGCTGTCGCTCAGCTTCATTTTCCAGGTATCAGTGAAGAGTTAGCCCAGTGGCTGGTAGATGAGAGGGGAATCGTTGCTCTTGGTATCGACACGCCAAGTATCGACTACGGACAGTCATCAGACTTTCGTGCTCATGTAATTCTTTATAGAGAAAACATTTCAGGCTTCGAGAATATCACCAACCTTGATTTACTACCGGCTACAGGGAGCTTTGTCGTTGCGTTACCCATGAAGATCAAGGGAGGTAGCGGCGGGCCACTCAGGATCGTTGCGTTTGTTCCGGATCAGCTGGGGTCGTGAACTGAATGGATGGACCTATGAACCCTTCCGAAGTCCGGTCACCGACCCAGCGCTAGCGCTACCAATTGGCTAGGCGTTCCTTCATCTCCAATTGCAACCACAATGAACTGGCGGCCATTGGCCATATAAGTCATAGGTGCGCCAGAGGTCCCTGCAGCTAGCTCAATTTCCCATAGGACATCCCCGGTCTCTTTTTGCCAAGCACGGAAAAACTTACCGCCTGCGATGGGTAGGATTGAGAGCGCTGCTTCTGTTCCTTCTCCTAGAAATAGCAGGGTCTTGGTGAGAAGAGGGGCGGCCCTACCGCGTTGACCGAGCCAAGGGAGGTCAAGTTCAGCAATGGTGGGATGGGTGCGAGGACCCGGGCCATTGGGCTGCATCCATAGGTGCTCACCAGTGTTCATGTCTATCGCGGTGATTCGACCATATGGAGGCTTGAGCAGTGGGAGGCCTGAGGGCATAGGCACCTCTCTAGGTAGGCCTCTCACATAATTGAAGTCAGAGCTGTCGGGATCAGTAGGAGGAACGAGAGCGGTAACACTTGGGGACGTGACGGATGGGACGTACAGGATACCTGTTTCGGGGTCAACTGCTGCCCCTCCCCAATTTGCACCTCCAACCCATCCCGGCATTAGGATCGTTCCCTTAGTACCTCCAGGGCTATCATCAAGTAGTGTGGGTGGGGTGTACATCTCTCCGTAGACGAATTCTGAGACGATTGCTTCAGCTTCTGCCCTAAGCTCAGGAGTAAAGTCCACAAGGTCATCGATGCTAAGACCTTGTATATCAAATGGGGCGGGATGTGTAGGGAAGGGTTGGGTTTCTGCTGCTACTTCCCCCGGAACTTCAGAAGGAGGAACGGCCCGGTCTTCAATCGGCCAGATTGGTTCACCAGTTTGCCGGTCGAATGTGAATACGAAGGCTTGCTTGGTAACTTGCGCTACCACTTTCCTCGGTCGGCCATCAACGACTACGTCTAGAACGTTTGGGGCTGCAGGTGGGTCGTAGTCCCAGAGACCGTGTCTCGTCATCTGATAATGCCATACTCTTCCACCTGTTTCTACATCGACTGCAGCTACACTTTCTCCGTATAGATTGTCGCCCAGCCGGTGTCCGCCGTACCAATCATTTGTTGTTGTTTTTAAAGGCAGATAGACGTGCCCCAGTTCCTCATCAGCACTCATCATGGTCCAGACATTACCGTTACCACTGTAGGCCCAAGAGGAGTCTGCCCAGGTCTCGATTCCCGGATCTCCTGGCCCAGGGATTGGGCTAAATCGCCAAAGCAGTTCGCCCGAATTGGTATCAAAAGCCCTCACATATCCAGGAGGAGCGGTCTGCCAGTTTCTATTGGGTGCCATCGCTTGTGAGCCGACGATCACAGCGTTCCGAACAACGATCGGAGGAGATCTCCAAGTGTATGTCGTCACTCTAGGATCTAAATCAACCGCTAAGTTGATCACACCTCCTTCGCCGAAGTCTGCTAGAACGCTGCCCGTGCCCGCATCTAGGGCCACCAAATATTGGCCTGATCCGAGAAAAATTCTCTCATTTATACCATCACTCCAGTAGGCGACACCTCTATTCGTTCGGCCGGTGGGGCGATCTCTGAGTCCTTCCGCGTATGGGTCGTAGCGCCATTGCTCAATGCCAGTTTCCGGATCCAGAGCCACTGCTTGGCCCATGTTAGTCGTAGTGTAAAGCCTATCGCCAATTTTGATTGGTGTTACCTGGTAGTTGGGATTGATATAAAGCCCAGGATTGCGAGTTAGGAGGTCGTAATCTGCCGATTCCCAAACCCAGGCGATCTCGAGCTGGTCTACATTGGCGGCAGATACCTGATCTAACGGGGAATATTTACTGGCTGCTAAGTCCCGGCCGTAATGAGGCCAATCGCCGGGATCAATCGAAAATTCCTGCTCAGCATCTTTCCCAAAGCCTAGGATACCGATGCCAAGTGCGAGAAAGGGAATTGTGCTCCAGGGAGCTCTTAACCATCTCCCTTTTCGGGTATTGCTGGTATCCATGAGGCTAGCTCGATTTTTGTGGGCCCTCATTCAAGGTCCCCTCACGATTGAAAGGTTACAGATATCCCTACTCATATGGTCAGCCGGGAAATGTAACAGGGGCTTTTGGATCGTGTTCAGCACTCCTAGGTGTCTCCAGACTGGTTGCGACCATGCGTGGTGATCGGCATCGTCTTGATGCCGCCTGATCAAGTTTATCCAGACCGAGGTAGGAATCGATGTATCGCACTCTCATATCGGCCTTGATTTTCTATGTTATCCTGGTGCTTCCAAATGAGTTGCTGGCCCAAGAAGCGCCTGCCCTTAACCTGTCCGACTATGGGCAGTTTGAGAATCTTGGACTATTCGAGCTCGATCCAAAGGGAAACTGGCTTGTGTCCGGTATCAGACGTGTAGATGAGACTACTGAACTGCGGCTGATTGCTAGTGACGGAAATGGTGAGCCACTTGTGCTCGAGCATGCTACAGGACCGGTATTCAGTCGGGATGGGAGTTGGATGGCGTATAGAGCCGGGGTCCATCCGGATGAACTTGAGGAGTCAGATGAACCAATCCGGGACAGACTCGGTTTGGTCAATTTAGCCAACAGTGTGGACACGGTACTCTTTGAGGTTCAGCGGTTTGCTTTCCGGGACGATGGTATCTGGTTAGCTGCGCGAGGTTATGCGTCTGCGGACACACTGGGCGCCGATCTCGTGATCATGAATCCCTCTACAGGGGCGCAAACGCTCATCGGAAACGTTGATGAGTTTGTGTGGCAAGATAAAGGTGAATTGATCGCTGCTACTTTGCGCACCTCTTGGGGGAACTCGAACAGTGTCGTGATTTTTGATCCTGAAGCAGAGACGCTTCGGACGCTAGATTCTCACGATGCACATTATAGCGCTCTAAGCTGGCAAGACGAGTCAGCGCAGCTCGGAGTTATGCGTTCGGTGGAGCTTGAGGGTCGCGAGGGCGATACTCATGACGTGCTCCTCTGGAAAGATGTTAACTCTGGCTTGGATCCGCAGGTTCTAGCAGCGCTCGGGCGGGACGATATCCCTGAATCGCTGCGAATGACGGACTATGCTGGGATCGATTTTGATGCCACCGGAGCAACGGTTTTTGTCGGCTTACGGGACTGGACGGCTATAGAGGTAAATGATGCTGGGTCAGGTGATAGTATTGAAGACGAGGAAATCTCTCCAGCAGATGTACAGGTCTGGCATTGGGATGATGACCAGATTCTGAGGAGTCAGGAATACCGTGCAGAACAGATCTCACGGCAGACTTTTCTGGCAGCGTGGCATGTAAGGGATGATGAACTTGTAATCCTTGGCGAAGATTTCTCGGAAGAAGTTGAAATTGTTGCTGAGGGGAAGTGGGGGATTGTCCCTGACTACACACCATACAGGTTTCAGCGTCGCTTTGGTGATGGCGCTGCGGACTGGTACCGGGTTGATCTGCAGACGGGCGAACGCACGCTTCTTGCCGCAGAAGTGCAATTTGGTTTCGAAGCTGGAGGAGGGGATAGCCCAGTGTTGGTTTATGGGGATGATCGTTGGTCTGCGGTCGACCTAGCTTCGATGCAAGAGACAGTTTTAGCTGAGGGCCGCAGCTTTACACAACCGCTTTTCGATCACGATTACCCAGGACCTCATCCTCCTTGGGGTATCGGAGGGTGGGCCGATACCGGTGAGGCGGTGCTTCTTTATGACAAGTACGATATTTGGCTCGTTGAATTGGATGGCTCGTCCGCGACGCGTATCACGCGTGGCGAAGAAGATGGCCGTATTTATCGACTCGTCCGAATGGATTCTGATGTCAGTTTCGGGGACCCGCATATCATAGATTCAAGTCAGCCGGTCTGGCTGTCATTCATGGACGAGCGCACAAAAGACTCAGGCTACGCCAAAGCTGATCTTCGTTCTGGCCAAGTGAATGTTCTATTAGAGGAGCCTGCTGTAGTAAACTCTCTGACCAAAGCTGAAGATGCCGATCGGTATGCTTTGCGCATCCAGCGCTGGGACGATTCTCCTGATGTTTTTGTAGGAGGTCCGGATCTTTCCGATCTTCAGCAGGTGACGCGTACGAACCCATTCCAATCCGATTACGCGTGGGGTCACTCAGAACTGATCGAGTATACTACTGGTGCTGGTCACGAACTTCAGGGGATCCTCGTGTTTCCCGCCGAATTCCGTGAGGGGGAACAGTACCCGCTCATTCTATACCAGTACGAGCGACTGTCAGATGGTCTCCACAGGTACTACACGCCTAGCGAGAGGCGTTACTACAACTACCAAGTCTGGTCTCAAGAAGGGTATTTCGTGTTGATGCCCGACATTGTTTACGAACCTGGACGCCCTGGTCCGTCGGCTCTAGATGCAGTTGAGCATGCAATCGATGCTGCAGTCGCAACGGGCCATGTTGATCCTGACCGGATTGGTCTGATTGGTCATTCGTGGGGTGGCTATCAGGCTTCATATCTTCCGACTCGGACTGACCGTTTTGCCGCTTCGGTAGCCGGAGCAGCGATCACAAACTTCTTGAGCTTTATGGGTGCGGTCCATTGGAATGGAGGGTTGCCGGAAACTGGACACTGGGAGACAGGACAGGCCCGGATGGCGGTCCCGTACTGGGATGACTTCGAGGGGCACTTAGAGAGTTCTCCATCCTATGGCATTGAGAACTTGGAGACGCCTGTTCTACTGATGCACGGCGACGAGGATGGAGTGGTAGACTTCCGACAGGGACTGGAGTACTACAACTATGCACGGCGGGCCGGTAAGGAAGTCGTGTTACTTGTTTACCCCGGTGCAGACCATAGCCTAATCAGAGAGGAGCAGCAGGTGGATTATCACCGGCGAATCCTTGATTGGTTTGGGCATTATCTTAAGGGTGAACCAGCAGCAGTTTGGATTACCGAGGGCGAGAGTTGGATTGAGCGCGGCAAAAGAATCGGCAGCTAGTCTATCGTCGCTTGCCCTGCTAGAAAATCCGTCTCATGCTCACTTCTCATCATCACGGATACGTTAGGCGATCTAGAAAGGAGAAACTCACTGTGCATCGTTCGAGGTTTAGTCAATATCTGGTTGTCTTCTTCATTACGATTTTCGTTCCAGTAGGGCTCGGAGCTCAGGCGGATGCTCGCCTGCAAGGTCTCAAGGACGAAGCACTGCAGATGGTTGAGGAAGATGCAAAGATGGTTCAGGAAATCGTTGATATGCTCTTCAGCTTCGGTGAATTGGGCTTTCAGGAATTTGAAACCCAGAGGTATTTAACTGGAATTCTTGAAGATCATGGGTTTGAGATAGAACTAGGTGTTGCTGGAATGCCAAGTGCCTGGATTGCGCAGTGGTCGAATGGCTCGGGATCTCCGGTGATCGCCCTGGGCTCGGATGTGGACGGGATTCCTCAGTCAAACCAAAAGCCTGGAGTTGCCTACCGTGACCCTATCCTTCCGATGGCTCCAGGGCATGGTGAGGGGCATAACTCGGGGCAGGCTGTAAATATTGTGGCTGCCCTTAATGTGAAAGAATTGATGGAGCGCGAAGACATAGATGGCACACTGATGATTTGGCCTGGGGTTGCAGAGGAACAGCTTGGATCCAAAGCATTTTTTGTGAGGGATGGGGTTTTTGATGGCGTAGATGTCAATCTATTCAGTCACGTGTCCTCGAACTTTTCAGTCACATGGGGCCACACGAGCGGGAATGCTCTTGTTTCCGCCCAGTTTCGTTTCACTGGAGAAACAGCTCACTCAGCTGGATCCCCTTGGAGGGGTAAGTCAGCTCTAGACGCAGTCATGCTTCTCGCTCAGGCCTGGGAGTACAAGAGAGAACATCTGCGTCCTCCGCAGCGTTCCCATTACATAATTGTGGAGGGCGGTGATCAGCCAAATGTTGTACCTCAGACTGCAACAATCTGGTTCTATTTCCGTGAGGTTGACTATCCACGTGTTGTAGAAATGTATGATGCCGCAAAGTTGATGGCGCGCGGTGCGGCAATGATGACGGGCACGGAGATCGACACGATCATGACGGTAGGGTCAGCTTGGAATAGGCATTTCAGCAAGCCTGTTGCTGAAGTCACGCAAACGAACATAGAGCGCGTCGGGCTTCCAGAATGGTCCGAGGCAGATGTTGCCTTAGCGAACGGACTCCAGCGTGACCTAGGTCAAGAAGAGCGAGGTCTTCCT